>NZ_JALJRI010000022.1:0-38829 GCF_024519795.1 Micrococcus sp. Mcc89
GTCCCCAGGGTCTCAGCTGACTCGTGCATCTATTCTCAGACACGCCCTAGCCGCCGCGGCGCCGTCGTCGCGTGGGCCACGCCGCCGACGACGCCGCGCCCCGTCCCTTGTCACCCTCTGGCGCTCGCCTCGTAGCATCGGGCCCATGACCACTCCAGAGAAGAAGGACGACGCCCCCGCGATCCCCGTGCAGGACTCCCAGCTGGCCCACGACGACCCGCGCACCCGCCACCCGAAGCTCCACATCACCAAGCAGCGCCAGCCCGAGCCGGGCCTGGACGTGAAGACGGATCCCGTCCCGGACATCGGTCTGGACTCGTACCGGGGGATAGGCCGGCTGACCGGCCGCAAGGCCCTGATCACCGGCGGCGACTCCGGCATCGGTGCCGCGGTCGCCATCGCCTACGCCCGTGAGGGCGCGGACGTCGCCATCGCCTACCTGCCTCAGGAGCAGCCCGACGCTGACCGCGTCCTGGCGGCGATCGAGGCGGCCGGGCGCACCGCCGTCGCGTTGCCGGGCGACCTGATGGACGCCGACTACCGCGCCGCCCTCGTGGACGAGGCGGCGAAGCGCCTCGGCGGCCTGGACATCCTCGTGAACAACGCGGGCAAGCAGTTCATCTCCGATGACCTGACCGATCTCACCGACGAGCAGGTCCACGAGACGTTCCAGATCAACATCATGTCCATGTTCACGCTCAGCCGCGCCGCGCTGAAGCACATGGGCCCGGGCAGCACGATCGTGAACACCACCTCGGTGCAGGCCTACAACCCCAACCCGAGGCTCCTCGACTACGCCGCCACCAAGGGCGCCATCAACAACTTCACCAAGGGCCTGGCCGAGCAGCTCGGCCCGAAGGGCATCCGCGTCAACGCGGTGGCGCCCGGGCCCATCTGGACGGTGCAGCACGTGTCCTACGGTGAGCCCGAGGAGAAGCTGCCCGAGTTCGGCCACAGCACCCCCATCGGCCGCGCCGGCCAGCCCGTGGAGATGGCGCCCGCCTATGTGTTCCTGGCCTCGGGCGAGTCCAGCTACGTCAACGGCGAGACCCTGAACGCCAACGGCGGCACGCCCACCCCGTGACCGCCCGCCTCCTCGCCGACGTCGACACCGGCATCGACGATGCCTGCGCCCTGCTCCACCTCGTCGGCGCCCACCGCCTGGGTGTCGGCCCCGAGCTCGTGGCCGTCACCACCACGGGCGGCAACGCGACCGCCCGGGACTGCGCCCTGAACACGGCCGCGGTGCTGGACCTGGTCGGCCGGGCCGACGTCGAGGTGGCCGTCGGTGCCGAGACCCCGCTGCGCCGGCCCGCGGTCACCACCCCGGAGACCCACGGCGACGGCGGTCTCGGCCATGCCCGGATCGATCGGCGCCCTGAGTGGCTCTCGCCCCGGCCCGCCGTGGAGGTGTGGCTGGACGAGCTTCGGGCCCACCCCGGGGAGACGACGATCCTCTGCACCGCGCCGCTGACGAACCTGGCCCTCGCGCTGCGCGTCGAGCCGCGCCTGCCGTTCCTCGCCCGCGGCATCGTGATCATGGGCGGCTCCTTCTATCATCCGGGCAACACCACGCCCACCGCCGAGTGGAACACCTGGGTGGACCCGGACGCCGCGAAGGAGGTGTTCGCGGCCTTCGAGGGCCTGCCCGAGGATCGCCTGCCGGTGGTGTGCGCGCTCGAGACCACGGAGCGGATCGAGTACACGCCGGCCCTGCTGGACGGCCTCCTGGCCGACGCCGGGGCCCGTCCCGTCGGCTGGTCCGCGGACCGACCGCGGGTCGCCGGGCCGGCCGCCGCGACCGGCCGCCCCGTCCTGGACGTGCTCGCCGACGCGCTGCGCTTCTACTTCGAGTTCCACCACGACTACGACCAGGGCTACATCGCCCACCTGCACGACCTCTTCGCCGCCCAGGTGGCCGCGGGCCAGGCCCGCATCGCCACGCGGGCCACCGTCGTCGACGTCGAGGCGGACTCGGAGCTGCTGCGCGGCACCACCGTCCACGACACGCGGGACATCTGGGGCCGGCGCCCCAACGCCCGGCTCGTCACGGCCAACGACCCCGCTGAGGTGTTCGCGGCCTTCGCCCGCGCGGTGGGCGCCGTCGTCGCGGGGGAGCGCACGCCCGACGGCGGCGCCCCGGCCCGGTGACCGCCGTCGGGAATGCCCCCCCCGCCCGCGCGAGGTTGCACCCGATGCATCCGCCCGACCCCGACCCTCCAGGAGCTCCCTCATGACCGACGTTCC
Source organism: Micrococcus sp. Mcc89 (assembly GCF_024519795.1). Classification (NCBI taxonomy): domain Bacteria; kingdom Bacillati; phylum Actinomycetota; class Actinomycetes; order Micrococcales; family Micrococcaceae; genus Micrococcus; species Micrococcus sp. Mcc89. The sequence continues at coordinate 2,248 of NZ_JALJRI010000022.1, forward strand.
CACCGTCCCCTTCCACGACGGCCAGCAGATCCCGCAGCTCGGGCTCGGCGTGTGGCAGGTCGAGGACGACGTCGCGGCCGACGTCGTCGAGCAGGCGATCCGCGCCGGCTACCGCCACATCGACACCGCCGCGATCTACGGGAACGAGGAGGGCGTGGGCCGCGGCATCGCCGCGTCCGGCGTCGCCCGCGAGGAGCTGTTCCTCACCACCAAGGTGTGGAACTCGGACCAGGGCTACGAGGAGGCGCTCGCCGCCCTCGACGTCTCGCTCGACAAGCTCGGCACCGACTACGTCGACCTCTACCTCATCCACTGGGCCAAGCCGGCGCAGGGGAAGTACCTGGACACCTGGAAGGCCCTGATCGAGGCGCAGAAGCAGGGCAAGGTGCGCTCGATCGGCGTCTCCAACTTCCCGGCCGCCCAGCTCGAGGAGATCATCGAGGCCACCGGCGTGGTGCCCGTGATCCACCAGGTCGAGACCCACCCGTACTGGCAGCAGCGCGAGCTGCGCGAGGTCGAGGGCCGCCACGGCATCGTCCACGAGTCCTGGTCCCCGCTGGGTCAGGGCGGCGACCTCCTCGCCGACCCCGTGGTCACGGAGATCGCCGAGGCCCGTGGCGCGACGCCGGCCCAGGTGGTCATCGCGTGGCACCTCGCCCACGGCTTCGTGGTCATCCCCAAGTCCGTGACACCCGAGCGCATCGTCTCGAACCTCGAGGCCGCGGGGGTGGAGCTGACCGACGACGACGTCGCCCGGATCGACGCCCTCGACCGCGAGGACGGCCGCCTCGGCCCCGACCCGGCGGTCATCGACTTCTGATCCAGCCGCCACCGCGCGCACCCGGCCCGTCCCCCTGGGGGCGGGCCGGTGATAGCTTTGCTCGAGAATGCCCGGCGGCCGCCGCGCCGCCCGGGCGCATCTGTCCAGGCACTCCACGGAAGGCATGCACCATGTCCCACCAGGCTCCCCCCGCCGATGCGTCGAAGGCCCGCGCGCCGCGGACCGCCGTCCCGGTGACCCCGCAGACCCGCGCGAGCTCGCTGACCGACCTGCTCGGCGCCGTCGTGCGCCTGTTGCCCCTGCAGCTGAAGGACGAGCTCGCGCTCGCCAAGGGACACGTGGCCGCGAAGGGCAAGAAGGCCGGCATCGGCGCCGGCGTCGCGGTGGTGGGCCTGTTCTTCCTCGCGCTCATGGTGGTCGCCCTCGTGGTGACGCTGATCGGCGCCTTCGCCGACCCGACGTTCTGGTTCCCGGCGCTCATGGTGGCGCTGGCGTTCCTCGTGCTCGGCCTGATCTTCGCCGGCGTCGGCCTCGTGATGGTCAAGGGCGCCATGCCGCTCGTGCCGCAGGAGACCGTGCGCAACCTCGAGTACGACCTCGGCTACCTCAAGGAGGGCAACGCCTTCGACCCGGCCGAGTACGACCGCCTCAAGGCGGAGCGCGCCGAGGCCAAGCGTGTCGAGGCCGCCCGCGAGGCCGAGCGGAAGAAGGTGGAGAAGGAGGAGAACAAGAAGGCCCGCAAGAACGGCGAGGCCGCTCCCCATCCGGACCGCGCCGACGCCAGCGAGGCGGAGATCCGTCGCCGTGCCGACCTGCGCCGCCGCCACCTGGGCGACATCCGCTCCGGCCTGGACGAGAAGACCAGCGTGAAGGGCCAGCTCGCGGCCTTCGCCGCGCAGCGCAAGGGTCGCGGCGTCACCCCCGAGACCGCACACGCCACCGAGCAGACCGCGCCGTTCACCGGTGCCGCCCGCGCGGGGGAGCGGACCGCCGAGGCCGAGGACTACGTGAAGGACAACTGGCAGCCGCTCGCGCTGCTCGGCGCCTCCTCCGCCGCGTTCGTGGCGCTCGCCGGCCGCCTGCGCCGCCGCTGATCCGAGGGCGCCCGCCCTCCCCGGCCCCCGAGGCCCCGATCCCCACGGATCGGGGCCTCGTCGTCTGCGGGGAGGGGCGACGGCGTCGGTAGGCTGGGCGTGTGGGGCGCCCGGCGGGGGCGTCCGCCCGCGGACCCTGGAGGAGCGACCCATGCGTGTGATCGACGTCGGCCTGCGCGAGGGCCACGAGTACCGCGTCCGCGACACCTGGCTGACCGTGCCGAACCTCATCACCCTGGCCCGCTTCGCCCTGGTCCCGGTGTTCGTGTGGCTCACCGTCGACGGCCGGCACCTGGACGCGTTCGTGATCCTGGCGGTGCTCTCCGGCACGGACTGGGTGGACGGCTACGTGGCGCGCCGGTTCGACATGATCTCCACGGTCGGGCGGTGGCTCGACCCGGTGGCGGACCGCCTCTCCCTGCTGGTGGTGGCCGTGACGTTCGTGGCCACCGGCATCGCCCCGCTCTGGCTCGCCCTGGCCATCGCGATCCCGGACCTCGTGCTCGCCGCCGTGTGCCTGTGGCTGTTCGGCGGCAGCCCGGATCTGCCGGTCACGGTCCTGGGCAAGGTGCGCACCGCGCTGCTGCTGGTGGGCACGCCCCTGCTGCTGCTCGCCCGTGTGCCGGGGGTCGACGGCGGCCCGTGGAGCGGCGTGGCCCTGGCTCTGGTCGGCGCCGGTTGCCTGCTGCACATCCTCGCCGCGGGGGACTACCTCGTGCGCGCTGTGGGCAAGGCCCGCGGCCTGCGGGCGGACGGTCAGGACCCGCGCGAGCACCCGTCCCGCCGGGGCTGACCCCCTCGCGCATCCTCGTGCCGGCGCCGACGGTTGCTACCGTGGGACGCGCGCCGTGCCCGCGGCCGATCCTCACGGCACGGGCCGGGCGCCGTCGTGCCATCGCCACCACAGAGAGGGACCGCCGTGTCCGACCGTCCCGGGATCGCCGCCGACCGCCCCCTGAAGGTGCTGATCGCCGCAGACACCTATCCGCCGCACGTCAACGGGGCCGCCACCTTCGGCCACCGCCTCGCCACGGCGCTGCACGCGCGCGGCCACGAGGTCCACGTCGTGATGCCGCGCAGCGAGGCCGGCCCGGACACCGTGGAGCACCGGCCGGAGGCCACCGTGCACCTGCTGCGCTCCCTGCCGGCGCCGACGCACGAGTACTACCGTGTGGTGCTCCCGCGGCATGCCAAGATCTCCTTCCGCCGCATCTACCGCGAGGTCCAGCCGGACGTCGTGCACGCCCAGTGCCACTACATGATCGGCGAGGCCGCCATCAACGAGGCCGAGCGGCGCCGCATCCGGATCGTCTCCACGAACCACTTCATGCCGGAGAACCTCGAGCCGTTCCTGCCGTTCCCGCAGTGGTTCCTGGACATCGTCTCCCGGGTGTCGTGGAAGGACATGGGTCGACTCATGGGCAAGGGCGCGGTGGTCACCACCCCCACGGCCCTCGCCGCGCAGGCCATGGCCGAGCACGCCGGCCTGGACAACGTTCTCCCGGTCTCCAACGGCATCGACGCGAGCGCCTACGAGCTGCAGCCGGGGGAGAGGGTGGACCATCCCGGCCATCCGGTCGTGCTCTTCGTGGGGCGGCTGGCCGTGGAGAAGAACGTGGAGGTGCTGATCCGTGCGATCGCGCACCTGGCCCGCACCCGCCCCGACCTGGACGTGCACGCCGAGATCGTCGGCGACGGCGAGCAGCGCGACCGCATCCGTGCCACGGTGGACGAGGAGGGGGTGGCCGACCGCGTCCTGCTGCGCGGCCACGTCTCCGAGGAGGAGCTGCGGGCGGCCTACCTGCGCGCCGACGTGTTCTGCCAGCCGGGCACGGCGGAGCTGCAGTCCCTCGTGACCCTCGAGGCGCTCAGCGCGTCCACCCCGGTGGTCCTCGCGGACGCCCTCGCGTTGCCCCACCTCGTGGACGAGGGCGTCAACGGCCACCTCTTCCCGCCCGGGGACCACGTGGCCCTGGCCGATCGGATCGCCCGGATCCTCGACCTCTCGGACGCGGACCGCGCCGCCATGGGCGAGGCGTCCCACGCGAAGGCCCTGCATCATTCCGCCCAGAAGACGGTGGACATCTTCGAGCGCCTCTACCGCGGCGCGACGGCCGCCGAGGTCCGCGCGATGCTCTGAGCCCTGTCGGTAGGATGGGCGGGTCCCGCGCGATGCCGCGGGGGAGGGGCGTTAGCTCAGTCGGTCAGAGCAGGGGACTCATAATCCCTGGGTCGCGGGTTCAAGTCCCGCACGCCCTACAGAAAACGGCCCCCGGCCGCGCGGTATGGCGCGGGCCGGGGGCCGTCGTCGTGCCGGTGCTCAGTAGCGGGCGGCCACCGCGAGCATGTCGGACTTCATGATCGTCGTGGAGGTGAACACCAGGCCCGCGTCCTCGTTGAGGGCGTGGGCGAGCTGGCCGCCGCCCATGTACATGGCCGTGTGGTAGATGCGGCCGGTGGACTGGTTCGCATAGAACACGAGGTCGCCGGGCTGGGCCTGGGAGATCGGCACGTAGGACTTCGCGGCGAGGTACTGGTCGCCGGCGCGGCGCGGGATGGAGATGCCGGCCCGGGCCATGGCCTGCTGGGTGAGGCCGGAGCAGTCGAAGCCGGAGGGGCCGTTGCCGCCCCACACGTAATAGGAGGACGGGTTCCGGACGGCGGAGCGCACGTAGTCGACGGCGGCCTGCTTGGACGCGGGCGCCGGCGCAGGGGCGGGGGCGCTGGAGTTGGAGACCGAGGTGGTCTTCAGGACCATCCCCGGGTGGAGCATGGTCGAGGAGCTCATGCCGTTGATGGACTGCAGGATCGAGGCGGACACCCCCGTGCGGTAGGAGATGATCCACCAGCCGTCGCCGGCCAGCACGGTGTAGGTCGAGCCCGAGGTGGACGGCGCCGGGGCCGGGGTCGGGGTGGCGGTGCCGGAGGTCTTGAGGACCATGCCGGGATGCAGCACGGTCGCGGCGGTCATGCCGTTGAGCGACTGCAACCTGGACATGGAGACGCCGGTGCGCTGGGCGATGATCCACCAGCCGTCGCCGGAGCGGACGGTGTAGGCGGTCTCGGCGGCCTGGGCGGTCTCGGCGACGGACACGGTGCCGACGCCGGTCAGGGCGGCGGCGCCCAGGGCGAGGGCCACGGAGGCGGCGGCGGTGCGGGGGGCGCGACGCACAGCGGCGTGCGAGGAGGTCACGGACATCGGATCTTCTTCCCGGACAGGACCTGCGGCCCGTGAGGGCGGTGCCTCCGGGCGATGCCCGGAACGAGGCCGGACCGCGGGTGCGAGTTGACGAGCAGTGCGGATGACCGGGTACGCGAGGACGCGGAGGAAGCCCCGGTGTGGCGGATCGGCTGTAACCGATCCGTGATCAAGATACACGATCGTTATCGAAACGCAATCAGAAATTCGGATGACGTCCAGGTGGCCGATCGGCGCTCGACGCGCCCCGGTCGGCACCTACCGTGCGCGGCTGTCCCCGCCCCTCTCCGGCGCGGCGCTAGCGTGGTGCGGGTGAGCCCCTCCCGCCCCCTGCGCCTGCTGATGGACGCCCGCTACACCCGCACCGACTTCCACGACGGCATCTCCCGCTACGGCGCGAGCCTCATCGAGGCGGTCGCCCGCCGGACCGACGCGCCGGGCCCGGAGGGGGCCGACGTCGAGGTCGAAGTCGCGATGCTGATCTCGGACGAACGACAGCTGGCCCTGCTCCCGGACGGCGTGCCGTGGCACCTCGTCTCCGGCCCCACCTCCCCACGCGAGCCGTTCGTGGCCCGTCAGGTCGCGCGCCTGCGACCGGACGTCGTCTTCTCGCCCATGCAGACCATGGGGTCGTGGGGGCGGGACTACGCGCTGATCCTCACGCTCCACGACCTCATCTACTACGAGCACCGCACCCCGCCGCGGAACCTGCCCGAGCCGATCCGCTGGCTCTGGCGGGCCTATCACCTGACCAAGATCCCGCAGCGGCTCCTGCTCGACCGCGCGGACGCGGTCGCCACGGTCTCCCGGACGACGGCGGAGCTCATCGCCCGGCACCGCCTCACCCGGCGTCCGGTCCACGTCGTCGCGAACGCGGCGCAGGCGGTCCCGGAGCCGCGGGACCCGGACGAGACCCCGGAGCGCACGCTGCTCTACATGGGCTCGTTCATGGACTACAAGGACGTCGAGTCCCTCGTGGCCGCCGCGCCCCTGCTGCCGGGCTACGCGCTGCACCTGCTCTCCCGCATCAGCCCGGAGCGCCGCGGGCAGCTCGAGGCCCGGCTGGCCGCGCGCCGCGCCGCCGCGGGGGCCGCCGGCGCGGACGTGGTCTTCCACGACGGCACCGACGAGGCCGAGTACGTGCGCCTGCTCCGCCGGGCCACCGCGGCCGTCACCCTCTCCCGCGCCGAGGGCTTCGGCCTGCCCGTGGCCGAGGCGATGGCCCATGGCACGCCGGTGGTGTGCTCGGACCTGCCGATCTTCCGCGAGATCGCCAGCGCGGGCACCCCGTCCTTCCGGGGTGTCCCGCTCGAGGGGGACCGGGCGGCCGCGCTCGCGGCCCGCGTGCGGGAGCTCGAGGACCCCGCCGAGTTCGCCGCGGCCTCCCGGGCGAGCGTCGCTCAGGCGGCCCGGTTCAGCTGGGACGAGTCCGCTCGCCGACTCCTGGACCTCACGGCCGCGCTGGGTGCGGCGCGGCGTGCGGCCAGAGCACGGACGGACCGCTCCAGCCGATGAGCACCAGCGGGTCGAGGTAGCGATCGAAGGCCGCGTCCCCCACCCGCCAGCCGTCGGGCTCCCGCACGCCCCAGTGCACGCACGCCCGCGTGCAGTGGGGTGGCGCCCCGGCCAGTCGCCCCACCGGGTCGCCTGCGGCGACGACGGCCCCCACGGCGACATCCGCCTCCACCGGCTCGAGCGAGCTGCGGGTCCCGTCCTCGTGCTCGAGGGTCAGCACGGGGCGGTCGACCACGACCCCGGCGAACACGACTCGGCCCGCCGCCGGTGCCCGGATCGCTGCGCCGGACGGCACGGCGAGGTCCACGCCCCGGTGCCCCCGACCCCACGGTCGCTCGGGCGCGACGAACGCGCGGAGCACGTCATCCGGGGCGGCGCCGGCCACGGGCGCGTGCCACGCGACCGGCGCGGCCGTCGATCCCGGACCTGCCGGGGACGCCGCGACGAGCAGCAGCGCGTCGCGCCCCGACGGTGCGGACGTGGCCCGCGGCACGGCGTCGAGGCCGCCCACCCCCGAGGCGAGGACGAGCCAGGCGAGCAGGGCCGCCGCGACGCACCCCGCGATGTGCGGGCGCGGGAGCGGACGGGGGAGGAGCGTGCGAGGGGTCATGGCGACAGCCTGGCGTCCCGGGCGGCCGCGTGGCGGGCCCGCAGTCCCATCGTGGAGAGCGCCCGCCGCACCGGCCCCTGTGCAGGAGTCGGCGATGGGAGCGGTCGCCCACCTGGGGTAGGATTCACCTCAGCGGTGTCCTGTGGCCGGCCCTGTGCTGTGCCCCGGACGCCGACTCCGCGCATCGCGGTGGGTCGCTTCAGCGGCCCAGCCCCCACGCTCGGTCCCGTCCCCGCCGTCCTCCTGGAGAGGACGTCGGCGCGGGTGCTCGTGGGGCCCGGCAGCCCGCCGTCGTGATGCCAGGGGCCGCCCGACCGGGCCGGCCGCCAACCGTCAAGAAATCGACCGGCAGACCGCCCGCGCGTGAAGCGCGGGGTGCCACGGCTGCCACAGAAGGGAACGTCATGCCCGTCGTGACCATGCGCCAGCTCCTCGACTCCGGTGTCCACTTCGGCCACCAGACCCGCCGCTGGAACCCCAAGATGAAGCGCTTCATCTTCACCGAGCGCAACGGCATCTACATCATCGATCTCCAGCAGTCGCTGTCCTACATCGACCGCGCCTACGAGTTCGTCAAGGAGACCGTCGCCCACGGCGGCACCATCCTGTTCGTCGGCACCAAGAAGCAGGCCCAGGAGGCCATCGCGGAGCAGGCCGGCCGCGTGGGCATGCCCTACGTGAACCACCGCTGGCTCGGCGGCATGCTGACCAACTTCTCCACCGTCTCCAAGCGCGTGCAGCGCATGAAGGAGCTCGAGGAGATCGACTTCGAGGACGTGGCCGGCTCGCAGTTCACCAAGAAGGAACTGCTGCTGCTCAACCGTGAGCTCGAGAAGCTGCAGGCCAACCTCGGCGGCATCCGCAACATGGCCAAGACCCCCTCCGCCGTGTGGGTCGTGGACACCAAGAAGGAGCACCTGGCCGTCGACGAGGCCCAGAAGCTCGGCATCCCGGTCGTCGCCATCCTGGACACCAACTGCGATCCGGACGAGGTCGCCTACCCGATCCCGGGCAACGACGACGCCATCCGCTCCGTGAACCTGCTGACCCGCGTGGTCGCGGACGCCGTCGCCGAGGGCCTGATCGCCCGTCAGGGCGGCAAGTCCGGCCAGGCGGCCGCCGAGCCGATGGCCGAGTGGGAGCGCGAGCTGCTCGAGCAGCACAACGCCCAGCAGGCCGAGCAGGCTGAGCAGGCCGAGGCCCCCGCTGCCGAGGCGCCGGCCGAGCGGGCCGAGGCCCCCGCCGCCGAGGCCGCCCCGCAGGGCGAGTGATCCCGGCCGGTCCGTCGGCCCGGCCTCACCCGGCCGGGCCGACGGACCGGATCAGACCCCGAACATCCCGCACAACCCACACCACGGGAAGGACCGAACGAGCATGGCGAACTACACCGCTGCTGACATCAAGGCCCTGCGCGAGCGCACCGGCGCCGGCATGATGGACGTGAAGAAGGCTCTGGACGAGGCCGACGGCGACGCCGAGAAGGCCATCGAGATCATCCGCGTGAAGGGCCTCAAGGGCGCCACCAAGCGCGAGGGCCGCTCGGCCGCCGAGGGCCTCGTGGCCGCGACCGTCGAGAACGGCGTCGGCGTCATGATCGAGCTCAACTGCGAGACCGACTTCGTGGCCAAGGCCGACAAGTTCATCGCCCTGGGCGACGTGGTGCTGCGCGCCGCCGTCGCCTCCGGCGCCACCGACGTCGACGGCCTGCTGGCCTCCGAGCACGAGGGCCGCACCCTGGGCGACTACGTGACCGAGGAGGGCGCCCTGCTGGGCGAGAAGGTGGCCGTGCGCCGCCTGGCCCGCGTGGAGGGCGCCTACGTGGACGCCTACCTGCACAAGACCTCCAAGGACCTGCCGGCCCAGGTGGGCGTGCTCCTCGCCGTGGACGCCGACTCCGCCGAGGCCAAGACCGCCGCGCACGACATCGCCGTGCACGTCGCGGCCTACTCGCCCACGTACCTCACCCGTGAGGACGTGCCGGCCGAGACCGTCGAGAACGAGCGTCGCATCGCCGATGAGACCGCCCGTGCCGAGGGCAAGCCGGAGCAGGCCCTGCCGAAGATCGTGGAGGGCCGCATGACCGGCTTCTTCAAGGAGATCGTGCTCGTGGACCAGCCGTTCGCGAAGGACCCGAAGCAGACCGTCGGCAAGGTCGCCTCCGACGCCGGCACCAACGTCACCGGGTTCGCCCGCTTCCGCGTCGGCAACTGACCGCCGCACCCGGACCGGCCGCTCCCGGTCCACGCCCCGCGGGGGCGTAGGATCGGGAGCGACCCGAGGTCCACTCCGGCGCCGGACGGCGCCGACGACCATCGCATGACGGGGTGGCCGCCCCGACCGGGCGGCCACCCCGTCCGCGTGTCCGCCCCCGGACGGCCCCACGGCCGTCTCCGGCCCGACCCCCACCGACCAGGAGATGCTTCCCATGGAGACGAACCGCGCCCCCGAGGACCCGACCACCGCCCACGCCCCGCAGACCTCGGACGACACCGGCCGCCGTCGCGTGCTGCTCAAGCTCTCGGGCGAGGTGTTCGGCGGCGGCAAGATCGGCGTGGACCCGGAGACCGTCCGCGGCATCGCCGAGCAGATCGCCGCCGCGGCGGACCAGGTGGAGATCGCGATCGTCGTCGGCGGCGGCAACTTCTTCCGTGGCGCGGAGCTGTCCGAGAACGGGATGGACCGCCGCCGCGCCGACTACATGGGCATGCTCGGCACCGTGATGAACTGCCTGGCCCTGCAGGACTTCCTCATCCAGGCCGGGGTCACCACGCGCGTGCAGTCCGCCATCCACATGGAGCAGGTGGCGGAGTCCTACATCCCGCTGCGCGCCATCCGCCACATGCAGAAGGGCCGCGTCGTGATCTTCGGCGCAGGCACCGGCCTGCCCTACTTCTCCACGGACACCGTGGCGGCCCAGCGTGCCCTCGAGGTCGGGGCGGACGAGGTCCTGATGGCCAAGTCCGGCGTGGACGGCGTCTACACCGCGGACCCCAAGAAGGACCCCACCGCCGAGCGTCTCACGCACCTGACCTACGACGAGGCGCTGCTGCGGAACATCCGCGTGATGGACCTGACCGCCATGACCATGTGCAAGGACAACGACCTGGACATGCGCGTGTTCGGCATGGAGGGCCCGGGCAACGTGACCCGCGCCCTGCTCGGCGAGCCGATCGGCACCACCGTCACCGTCTGAGGCGCGCCGCGTAGGATGGCGGCAGACCTGTTCCACCACACCGAGGAGACACCGTGATCCAGGAGACCCTGCAGTCCGCCGAAGAGCAGATGGACCGCACCATCGAGGCCACGCGTGAGGACTTCGCCTCCGTGCGCACGGGCCGCGCCAACCCGGGCCTCTACTCCAAGGTGATGGTTGACTACTACGGCTCGTTCACCCCGCTGCAGCAGCTGGCGTCCTTCACCACCACGGACGCCCGCACGCTGCTCATCACCCCGTTCGACCAGTCGGCCCTGCGCAACATCGAGAAGGCGCTGTCCGAGTCCGAGGTCGGCGCGAACCCGTCCAACGACGGCAAGGTCATCCGCATCGTGATGCCGGAGCTGACCGAGGAGCGCCGCAAGGAGTACGTGAAGCTGGTCAAGTCCAAGGCGGAGGAGCACAAGATCTCCGTGCGCAATGCCCGCCGCAAGGCCAAGGAGGCCATGGACAAGGCCGTCAAGGACGGCGAGGTCGGCGAGGACGAGGGTGCCCGCGGCGAGAAGGAGCTGGACGCGCTCACCAAACGCCACGTCGAGCTCATCGACGAGATGGCCAAGAACAAGGAGCAGGAGCTGCTGGAGGTCTGAGCCTCCCGCCGTCCGCGCTCGCCCCATGACCTCCGCCGTGTCCACCTCGCCCGCACCCCAGCGCGGCGGCCGCGACCTCAAGTCCGCCGTCCTCGTGGGGGTGGGGCTGCTGGCGACGGCCCTGGTCGGCCTCTTCTGGCTCGACTGGCTGCTGGTCCTCCTCGTGGTCGCCCTGCTGGTCGGCGCGGTGTCCGAGATCGCGACGGCGGTGCGCGGCATCGGCCTGGACGTGCCGCGGCCCCCGCTCTGGGTGGCCGCGGCGGTCCTGCCGCTCACCGCGTGGCGGTGGGGGGTGCCCGCGCTGTTCATCGCCCTGGTGGCATGCCTGGCGCTGGTGGCCGTGTGGACGGCGCTGACGCGGCGGCGTCCGGCGGGCCAGTTCATGCTCGCGGGCGTGTTCATCGTGCTGTGGGCGCCGTTCCTGCTCTCCTTCGCCGCGGCGCTCCTGGACGAGCCGCTGGGGCACCGCATGGTGGCGGTCCTGCTGCTGATGGTGGTCTCCAACGACACGTTCGGCTACATCGTGGGCTACCGCTTCGGCCGCACCCCGATCGCCCCGCGCATCAGCCCCAAGAAGTCCTGGGAGGGCCTGGCCGGCTCCCTGGCGGGCTCGGTGCTGGTGGGCGTCGTCGCCGTCCCCCTGCTGGTCGGCCAGCCGTGGTGGGTCGGCGCCGTCCTCGGCGTGACCACCGTCGCCGCCGCCACCTCGGGGGACTTCTCTGAGTCCATGGTCAAGCGTGAGCTCGGCATCAAGGACATGTCCTCCGCCCTGCCCGGCCACGGCGGCGTGATGGACCGCCTGGACTCCCTCGTGTTCGCCGCGCCGGTGGCCTACACCGTGCTGGCGCTGCCCCTTACCTGATCCACCCCTCGACCCGGCACGTCCGGGACCCACACCGCAGGAGACGCCCATGACCCCCCGCACCACCCCGGACGCCGAGCCGGTCTTCGAGCTCGTCGAGCAGGACGAGATCGGCTACGAGACCACCCACGTGGACGCCTTCATGGCGCGTGCCCGTGAGGCGCGCGACGGCGGTGCCCCGCTGACGGCGGAGGAGGTGCGCCAGGCCCGCTTCGCGACCGTCAACGGCGGCTACGCCACGGACGAGGTGGACGACGAGCTGGACCGTCTGGAAGAGGAGCTGGCCGCCGCCGAGCGTCAGGCCTTCGTCGCCGAGCGCGGGGACGAGGACTGGGCCGCAGACCTCCAGGAGCGCGTGGCCGAGCTCGTGGCCCGCGCCGACCGGGCCCCGGCGGAGCGCTTCCGCCGCCCCTCCCGCGCGGACGCCGTGAGCTACGACGTGGACCAGGTGGACGCGCTCGTGGACCGTCTGCGCGTCACCCTGGCCGGTGCGGAGGACTCGACGGATCCCGGCGCCGAGGGCGGGCTGACCGCGGACGACGTGCGCCGCGCGTCGTTCGGCGAGGCCGAGGGTGCCGCCGGCTACGAGGAGGGCCAGGTCGACGCCTACCTCGACGCCGCCGTCGACGTGCTGCTGCGCCGCGCCTGACACCCGGCCCTCGCGCGGCGGCCCCGGGCAGAGTGGCGCAGATCACACTCACGTGAGTACAATCGCACCACCGAGACGCCGCGCGCTCCACCCCTGCTCGCGCATGCGTACAGCTCCCTCGCCCCGCACCGTGGGCGTCGATCGGAAGGCAGTGCAGTGACCCTCGTGGACCACACCCGTCCCACCGGCGGCCGATCCGCCGGCTCTCCGCCCCCGGCGGGCCCGGCCGAGGCCGTGGCGCTCCAGGTGCTCGACGCGGAGGGCCGCCGCCGTCCACAGCCGGAGCTCGACCCGTGGATCGAGGACGTCGACGCCGACGCCCTCGCCGCGCTGTACCGTCAGATGGCCGTGGTCCGGCGCCTCGACGTCGAGGCCACGCACCTGCAGCGTCAGGGCGAGCTGGCCCTGTGGCCCCCGCTGTTGGGCCAGGAGGCCGCCCAGGTGGGCTCCGCCGTCGCGCTGCGACCGGACGACTTCGTCTTCCCGTCCTACCGCGAGAACGGCGTGGCCCTGCTGCGCGGCGTCCCCGCGCTGGACCTGCTGCGGGTGTGGCGCGGCTCCACGTTCTCGAGCTGGGACCCGAACGAGGCGCGGGTGGCCACCCAGCAGATCATCATCGGCGCGCAGGCCCTGCACGCCGTCGGCTATGCGATGGGCGTCCAGCGGGACCAGGCGGACGTGGCCACGATCGTCTACTTCGGCGACGGCGCCACGAGCCAGGGGGACGTCAACGAGGCCATGGTCTTCAGCGCCTCCTACCAGTCGCCCGTGGTGTTCTTCTGCCAGAACAACCACTGGGCCATCTCCGAGCCCGTGCGCCTGCAGACCCGCCGCAGCATCGCGGACCGCCCGTGGGGCTTCGGCATCCCGTCGATGCGCGTGGACGGCAACGACGTCCTGGCCGTGCTCGCCGCGACCCGCGCCGCCGTCGAGCGCGCCGCCGACGGGGGCGGCCCCACCTTCATCGAGGCCGTCACCTACCGCATGGGCCCGCACACCACCGCGGACGACCCCACCCGCTACCGGGACGACGCCGAGCTCGCGGCCTGGAAGGCCCGTGACCCGCTGACCCGCGTGGAGGCACACCTGCGCACCCTCGACGTGGACGTGGACGCTGTGCTCGCGCAGGCCCAGACCGAGGCCGACGAGTTGGCGGCCGAGGTCCGCCGCGCCCTCGAGGCGCTCGAGGAGGACGGCGCGGACAGGCTGTTCGACGAGATCTACGCGGAGCCCCACCAGGAGCTCGAGCGGCAGCGCCGCGAGCACGCCCTCTACCTGCAGCAGTTCGGCGACGAGGAGGCGGGCGCGTGAGCGAGCGCATGACCTTCGGCCGTGCGATCAACCGCGGCCTGCACCGTGCCCTGGCCGACGACCCCAAGGTCCTGCTCATGGGCGAGGACATCGGCGCCCTCGGCGGCGTGTTCCGCATCACCGACGGCCTGCAGGCCGAGTTCGGCGAGGACCGGGTGCTCGACACCCCGCTGGCCGAGTCCGGCATCGTGGGCACGGCCATCGGCCTGGCGATGCGCGGCTACCGTCCCGTTGTCGAGATCCAGTTCGACGGCTTCGTGTACCCGGCGTTCGACCAGATCGTGGCGAACCTGGCCAAGCTGCGCGCCCGCACCCGTGGCGCCGTGCCGATGCCGGTGACCATCCGCATCCCCTTCGGCGGCGGCATCGGCTCCCCGGAGCACCACTCCGAGTCGCCCGAGGCCTACTTCCTGCACACCGCGGGCCTGCGCGTGGTCTCCCCGTCCTCCCCGCAGGAGGGGTACGACCTCATCCGCGCCGCGGTCGCCTCGGAGGACCCGGTGGTCTACCTCGAGCCCAAGCGTCGCTACCACGACAAGGGCGACGTGGACCTGGACGTCGCGATCCCGCCGATGAGCCCCGCCCGCATCCTGCGCGAGGGCCGTGACGCCACGCTCGTGGCCTATGGTCCGCTCGTGAAGACCGCCCTGCAGGCCGCCGAGGTGGCGGCCGAGGAGGGCGTCGAGGTCGAGGTGCTCGACCTGCGCAGCCTGTCCCCGCTGGACACCGGCCTGGTCGAGTCCTCGGTGCGGCGCACCGGCCGGCTCGTCGTCGCGCACGAGGCCTCCCGCACCGGCGGCCTCGGCGCCGAGCTCGTGGCCACGGTGGCCGAGCGCGCGTTCCATTGGCTCGAGGCCCCGCCGGTGCGCGTCACCGGCATGGACGTGCCCTACCCGCCGTCCAAGCTCGAGCACCTGCACCTGCCGGACCTCGACCGCATCCTCGACGGCCTGGACCGTGCTCTGGGCCGGCCGAATTCGCTGGACTCCGTGGACGCGTTCGCCGCCCCCGAGACCGCCGAGCAGTTCCTCGCCGCCCAGAACGCCGGGGAGGAGACCCGATGAGCCAGAAGACCTTCCGCCTGCCCGACCTCGGCGAGGGCCTGACCGAGTCCGAGATCGTGACGTGGCGCGTGGCCGAGGGCGACGCGGTGACCGTGAACCAGGTGCTCGCCGACGTCGAGACGGCCAAGGCCGTGGTCGAGGTCTCGAGCCCGTTCGCGGGCGTCGTCGCGGCCCTGCACGGCGCCGAGGGCGAGACCCTCGAGGTCGGTGCGCCCCTGGTGACCTTCACCCTCGAGGGCGCCGAGCCCGACGTTGGCGGGCCCGCCGAGGGCGACGGCCGCGTGCCCACCCTCGTCGGCTACGGCGCCGCGCCGGACACCGGCAAGCCCGGCCGCCGTGCTCGGCGCGGCTCAGCGGCACCGGCGACGTCGGCCGCCCCGGTGGGTGAGCCCGCCCGCGGACAGGCGCCGTCCACGTCGGAGGCGGCCCCGGCCGGCGCCGGGCGCCCGCAGCCCGAGGCCGCCGAGCCCGTCCGCGCGGACGCGGCCCCGGAAGCAGTGCGGGGCGCGGCGTCGGGCGAGCGGCCCCGCTGCACCCCACCCGTGCGCCTGTACGCGCGCCGCGCGGGCGTGGATCTGGAACAGGTCACCGGCACCGGCGTGGGCGGGGTCATCACCCGCGCGGACGTCGAGGCGTTCCTGGCCGGGGGCGGGCAGCCCGCGGCCGCGGCGACGCCGCCGCAGTCCGGCGCCGAGTCGGGCTCGACCGGGGGCGTCCGCACCCTGGGCGGCCGCCCGCGCACCGAGGCCGTGCCGGTCAAGGGCGTGCGGAAGGCGACGGCGGCGGCCATGGTGCAGTCCGCGTTCACCGCCCCGCACGTGACCGAGTTCCTGCAGGTGGACGTCACCGAGACCATGGAGCTGCTCGCCGAGCTCAAGGCCTCCCGCGAGTTCCGGGACGTCAAGCTCACGCCCATGACGCTCGCCGCCAAGGCGTGCCTCGTGGCGATGGAGCGCACCCCGGACGTCAACGCCCGGTGGGATGAGGCCGCCGGGACGATCGTGCAGCAGAACTTCGTCAACCTCGGCTTCGCCGCCGCCACCCCCCGCGGGCTGATGGTGCCGAACGTCAAGGACGCCCAGGCGATGAGCCTGAGGGAGCTGGCCGACGCCATCCGCGATCTCACGGGCCTCGCCCGCGAGGGGCGGCTGTCCCCGGCGGATCTGGCCGGCGGCACCTTCACGCTCACGAACGTCGGGGTGTTCGGCGTGGACGCGGGCACCCCGATCATCAACCCGGGCGAGGGGGCGATCATCGCGATCGGCCAGGTCCGGAGGATGCCGTGGGAGCACCGCGGTGAGATCGCCCTGCGGGACGTCATGACGCTGTCCCTCTCGTTCGACCACCGCTTCGTGGACGGCGAGCAGGGCTCGCGCTTCCTCGCAGACGTCGGCGCGATCCTGCGCCGCCCGGGTCTGACCCTGACCATGGTCTGAGCGCCCCGGACGCGCCGCGGCCCCGCCGCCCGGGCACCGGGGGGAGGCGGGGCCGTCGTCGTGGCAGGCCGGCGCGGCCGCGGGCACGGCGGGGGCCACGGGGCGCGCTCAGTCGGCGGCGGGCAGCTCCATCACGAGCTCGGTGATGACCTCGGCGCGGGCGTTGGAGAAGACCTTCTCCTCGCCGACGGTCTCGAAGCCGCGGCGGGAGAGCACCTTCACGGAGCCCACGTTGTCCTCGGGCACGTGCGCCCGCAGCGGGCGGGCGGTGTGCTCCTCGAGGAACCGGTCCACGGCCGCGGTCGTCAGGCCCAGGCCCCAGTAGTCCTGCGCGGTCCAGAAGGACAGCTCGCCCACGCCGTCCTGCTGGGTGCACACGAGCGCACCCACGGCGCGGCCCTCGTGCTCGATGGTCCGCACGACGGTGTCCTCGTCCCCGAGCAGGTGGGCCCAGTGGTAGTCGAAGACACCGCGGTCCCGGGGGTTGCGGGGGGCGAAGGCGGACATCAGGTTGGCCTGCTCGTCCTGCTGGTGGAGGAAGAACTCGTCCAGATCCTCGGGTCGGACGTCACGAAGAAGCACGGCGGTGGACCTCTCGGGGCGGGGTTCGACGGCGTCCGCCGTCGCGGGTACCGGCCACCGTACCACCGGGCACGACGTCGGCCCGCCGGGCCGGTGCCGCCCGCTCAGTCCTCGCCGGAGAGCGGCCCGGGGGCCGTGGCCGCGGCCCAGGCCATGGCCACGAGGGTCGCGCGGCGGGCCGCGCGGTCGGCCGCGGTGCGCCGCACCGAGCGGGGGGTGGAGTTGAGCAGGCCCAGCACGGCCTGGGCGCGGAACACGGCGGTGGCCTGGTCCTCGCGGGGGTGGACGACCTGCAGCTGGCGCGCCCACACGTCGATGTAGGCGCGCTGGGTGCGCGTGATGGCCGTGCGCGCGCCGTCGGGCAGGGCGGACATGTCGCGGTCCTGCACGCGGATCACGTCGCGCTGGGCGAGGGCGAAGTCCGCCTGGAAGCCGATGAGGGCCCGCAGGGTCTCCGCCCCCGGCGCGTGCTGCGCCTCGGCGGCCAGCCCGCCGTCGAGCAGGTCCTGCGAGGCCGTGTCGAGGATCGCCGTGAGCACGGCGGCCTTGCCGGCGAAGTGGCGGTAGATGGCGGGGCCGCTGATCCCGACCGCGGCGCCGATGTCCTCGAGGCGGACCGCGTCGAAGCCCCGGGCCGCGAACAGTCGCGCCGCGGCCGCGAGCAGGTCCACCCGGCGTCGGGCCTTGGCGGCCTCCCGGGCGGTCGGCGGGGTCGCCGGGGCGGCGGGGGACGCGGGATCGGCGGCGGGCATGGGTTCCACTGTAGGACGAGACGAGGCGCGCCGGGCGCCCGGTCGACGTCAGTGACGATCGTCACTACACTGAGGCTCGGTTCAGTTAGTCGTCATTCACTGAAGGGGGTCTCATGACCGCCAGCACCCCGGCCCCGGCCGCGCAGTCCGCGCCCACCGTGGCCGAGCGCAACGCGGCCGGCCACGCTCGGCTCGAGCAGGAGCTCGCCGACCTCGTCGCCCGCACGTCGCTCGGCGGGCCCGAGCGCTCGCGCGAGCGCCACACCGGCCGCGGCAAGCTGCTGGTGCGGGACCGCATCGACGCGCTGCTCGACGAGGGCTCGCCCTTCCTCGAGGTCGGCGCGCTGGCCGCGCACGGCCTGTACGGCGGGGACAGCCCCGCCGCCGGCGTCGTGGCGGGCATCGGCCTGGTCCACGGCCGCCTCGTGATGGTGGTGGGCAACGACGCCACCGTGAAGGGCGGCACCTACTACCCCATGACGGTGAAGAAGCACCTGCGGGCCCAGGAGATCGCCCTGGAGAACCGCCTGCCGTGCATCTACCTCGTGGACTCCGGCGGCGCGTTCCTGCCCCGCCAGGACGAGGTCTTCCCGGACCGCGAGCACTTCGGCCGCATCTTCCGGAACCAGGCGCTGCTCTCCTCGCAGCGCATCCCGCAGCTGGCCGCGGTGTGCGGCTCCTCCACGGCGGGCGGCGCGTACGTGCCGGCCATGTCGGACGAGACCGTGATCGTGCGCGAGCAGGGCACCATCTTCCTCGGCGGCCCCCCGCTCGTGAAGGCCGCGATCGGGGAGGACATCTCGCCCGAGGACCTCGGCGGCGGCCGGTTGCACGCCGAGCGCTCCGGCGTCGCGGACCACCTGGCGGACGACGACCTGCACGCCATGCAGATCCTCCGGGACATCGTGGCCACCCTGCCCCCGGCCGAGGCGCCGGCCTGGGAGGTCGCCCCCGCCGCGGAGCCCGCCAAGGACCCGGCCGAGCTGACCAGCGTCGTGCCCGTGGACGTGAACACCCCCTACGACGTGCGCGAGGTGATCGACCGCCTCGTGGACGGCGGCTCCGTCCACGAGTTCAAACCCCTCCACGGCACCACCCTGGTCACCGCGTTCGCACGGATCGACGGCCACCCCGTGGGCGTCCTCGCCAACAACGGCATCCTGTTCGGCGACTCCGCCCGCAAGGGCGCGCACTTCATCGAACTGTGCGACCAGCGCGGCACCCCGCTGCTGTTCCTGCAGAACATCTCCGGCTTCATGGTGGGCCGGGACGCGGAGGCCGGCGGCATCGCGCGCGACGGCGCCAAGATGGTCACCGCCGTCGCCACCGCCCGCGTGCCCAAGCTGACCGTGGTGATCGGCGGCTCGTTCGGCGCCGGCAACTACGCGATGTGCGGCCGCGCCTACTCACCCCGCTTCCTGTGGATGTGGCCGAACGCGCGCATCTCCGTGATGGGCGGCCCGCAGGCCTCCTCCGTGCTCACGCAGATCAAGCAGGACCAGCGGGCCGCCGCGGGGGAGGAGCCGATGTCCCCCGAGGAGGTCGAGGCCTTCCAGGCGCCGGTCCGTCGGCAGTACGAGGACCAGGGCAGCCCCCTGTACTCCACCGCCCGCCTCTGGGACGACGGGGTGATCACCCCCGGCCAGACCCGCCGGGTGCTCTCCCTGGCCCTCGACGTCATCTCCCGTTCCCCGCTGCCGGACTCCCGGTTCGGCCTGTTCCGCATGTGAGGCACCCGTGACCGAGAACCACGCCCAGGGGACGCCCCTGTTCGACACCGTGCTGGTGGCCAACCGCGGCGAGATCGCCGTGCGCGTCATCCGCACCCTGCGCCGCCTCGGCATCCGCTCGGTGGCCGTGCACTCCGACGCCGACGCCGACGCGCGGCACGTCCGCGAGGCGGACACGGCGGTCCGCCTCGGCCCGGCACCGGCCCGCGAGTCCTACCTGGACATCGACGCCGTCGTCGACGCCGCGCGCCGCACCGGCGCCCAGGCCGTGCACCCCGGCTACGGCTTCCTGTCCGAGAACGCCGACTTCGCCCGCGCGCTGGAGGCGGCCGGCATCGTGTTCGTGGGCCCTCCCGTGGGCTCGCTCGACGCGATGGCGGACAAGATCCGCGCGAAGGAGACCGTGGCCGCGTACGACGTGCCGGTGGTCCCCGGCATCCAGGACCCCACGCTCACCGACGCGCAGAACACGGCCGAGGCCGAGCACGTCGGCTTCCCGCTGCTGATCAAGCCCTCCGCGGGAGGCGGCGGCAAGGGCATGGTGGCCGTGCGCGCCGCCGAGGAGCTGCCCGGCGCCCTCGCCTCGGCCCGACGCACGGCGCGCTCGGCGTTCGGCGACGACACCCTGCTGCTCGAGCGGCTCATCACCGCGCCCCGGCACGTCGAGGTGCAGGTGTTCGCGGACGCCCACGGCGCCACCGTGCACCTGGGTGAGCGCGAGTGCTCCCTGCAGCGCCGCCACCAGAAGGTGATCGAGGAGGCCCCCGCGCCCCTGCTGACCGGGCTGGCGCACGGGGCCGAGCTCCGCGAGCGCCTGGGCCGGGCCGCCGTGGACGCGGCCGTGTCCGTGGGCTATCGCGGCGCCGGCACCGTCGAGTTCCTCGTCTCGGACGAGAACCCGGACGAGTTCTTCTTCATGGAGATGAACACCCGCCTGCAGGTGGAGCACCCGGTCTCCGAGGAGGTCGTCCGGGTGCGCGGACAGCGCCTGGACTTCGTGGAGCTGCAGCTGCGCATCGCCGCGGGGGAGCCGCTCGGCTTCGCCCAGGAGGACGTGAGCCTCGACGGCGCCGCCGTCGAGGCCCGCGTCTACGCGGAGGACCCCGCGAACGGCTTCCTGCCCTCCACCGGGCCGGTGCTGCGCTGGCGCGAGCCCGCCGGCGAGGGCGTCCGCGTCGACACGCTCCTGCTGCCCTCGCAGGGCGAGGAGCGTGCGTTCGGCTCTGGGCCCGCCACCGCCGTCGGCGCCGTGGACCCCGTGGACGTCGACGGCGCTCAGCCCGAGATCACCGGCTTCTACGACCCGATGATCGCCAAGCTCATCGCTCGTGGCGCCGACCGCACCGAGGCCCTCGAGCGGCTCGACGCCGCGCTCGCGGACACCGTGCTGTTCGGCGTCCGCTCCAACCTGGGCTGGCTGCGCGAGCTCGCCGCTCGTGAGGACGTGCAGGCCGGCCGGCTCACCACCGAGCTGATCGACGGCCTCGAGGCGTGGACCGCCCCCGCGCTGCCCGAGGACCTCGCCGCCCTCGCGGCCGAGGCCCTGGCCGACGTGTCCGAGGACGCGGCCGCCGCCGAGCAGCGCGCGGCCGGCACCGCGTGGGCCCGGGCGGACGGCTGGCGCGGCGCAGGCGCCCCGCAGCCCGGGATGCGCGTCCGGGTGGGGGACGAGGACCGCATCCTCACCGCCCCCGCCGCCGACGCCGAGGTGGACGAAGACGCCGGAGCCCTGGCGGGCGTCAACCTCCTGGCCGGTGACCCGCGGGACCCGCGCTCGGCGTGGCTGCACCGCGACGGCGCCGCGTGGCAGGTCCGCCGCCTCACCCGGGCCGAGGTGGTCGAGGCCGCCCGCGCGGCCGCGGCCGCGCGCCGTGCCCCGGCCGGCGCAGCGTCCCCCGAGGCCCGCACACCCATGCCGGGCACCGTCGTCGCCGTGTCCGTGGCCACCGGGGACACCGTGGCCGCGGGCCAGGAGCTGGCGGTGGTCGAGGCCATGAAGATGGAGCACCCCGTCACGGCCGCCGTCGCCGGCGTCGTGACCGTCCACGTCGCCGAGGGCGACCCCGTGGCCGCGCAGGCGTTGATCGCCGTCGTCGAGCCCGCCGAGAACGCAGCACCCGAAGAGAACGCCTGAGAACA
The DNA here is from genome assembly GCF_024519795.1 of Micrococcus sp. Mcc89. Taxonomy (NCBI): domain Bacteria; kingdom Bacillati; phylum Actinomycetota; class Actinomycetes; order Micrococcales; family Micrococcaceae; genus Micrococcus; species Micrococcus sp. Mcc89. The sequence continues at coordinate 23,776 of NZ_JALJRI010000022.1, forward strand.
GGAGAGGACCATGAGCACCAAGCACCGCACCCTGCCCGCCCTCGAGGAGGACTACCAGGTCCTCTCCGACACCGTCCGCGAGTTCGCCGACGAGGTCGTGGCCCCGGTCTCCGCCGAGCTGGACGCCAAGCACGAGTTCCCGTATGAGATCGTGGCCCAGATGGGCGAGATGGGCCTGTTCGGCCTGCCGTTCCCCGAGGAGTACGGCGGCATGGGCGGCGACTACTTCGCCCTGGCCCTGGCCCTCGAGCAGCTCGGCCGCGTCAACCAGTCCGTGGCCATCACCCTCGAGGCCGGCGTCTCCCTGGGCGCCATGCCGCTGCTGAAGTTCGGCACCGAGGAGCAGAAGCAGCGCTGGCTGCCGGACCTCGTGGCCGGCACGCACCTGGCCGGCTTCGGCCTCACCGAGCCGGGCGCGGGCTCCGACGCCGGCGGCACCCAGACCACCGCCGCGCTCGAGGACGGCCAGTGGCGCATCAACGGCGCCAAGGAGTTCATCACCAACTCCGGCACGGACATCACCTCGCTCGTCACCGTCACCGCCGTGACCGGCACCGTGGAGGGCAGGACCGGCCACGACGGCCGCCCCGCCAAGGAGATCTCCACGATCCTCGTGCCCGCCGGCACCGAGGGCTTCTCCGTGGCCAAGGCCTACGACAAGGTCGGCTGGAACTCCTCGGACACCCACGCCCTGCACTTCACGGACGCGCGCGTGCCGGAGGAGAACCTGCTGGGCGCCCGCGGCCGCGGCTTCGCCCACTTCCTCGAGATCCTCGACGAGGGCCGCATCGCCATCGCGGCCCTGGCCACCGGAGCGGCCCAGGGCTGCGTGGACGAGTCGGTCGCCTACGCCACGCAGCGGACCTCGTTCGGCCAGAAGATCGGGCAGTTCCAGGCCGTGTCCTTCAAGATCGCCCGCATGCAGGCCCGCGCGCACGCCGCCCGCCTGGCCTACTACGAGGCCGCCCAGAAGATGCTGGCCGGCAAGCCGTTCAAGACCGAGGCCGCCATGGCCAAGCTGATCGCCGGCGAGGCCGCCATGGACAACGCCCGGGACGCCACCCAGGTGTTCGGCGGCTACGGCTTCATGAACGAGACCCTCGTGGCCCGTCACTACCGCGACTCCAAGATCCTCGAGATCGGCGAGGGCACCACCGAGGTGCAGCTCATGCTGATCGCCCGCGAGCTGGGCCTCTGACGTGACAGAACGCGTCGAGATCGAGCAGCGGGGCCGCTACGCGGACGAGCTGGCGGTCGGTCAGGTCTACCTGCACCGGCCCGGCCGCACGCTCACCGAGGCGGACAACGTGCTGTTCACCACCCTCACCATGAATCCGCAGGCCCTGCACCTGGACCACGCGTACGCGGCGGCCCAGCCGTTCGGCCGCCCGCTGGTCAACTCGATGCTGACGCTGTCCACCCTGGTGGGCCTCGCCGTCGGGCAGACCACGCAGGGCACGCTCGTGGCCCAGCTCGGCCTGGGGGAGATCGCGTTCCCGAAGCCGGTCTTCCACGGGGACACGCTCTACGGGCGCTCCGAGGTCACCGCGATCCGCGAGTCCTCCTCGCGGCCGGGGCAGCGGATCGTCACGTTCGCGATGACGGGGGAGAACCAGCACGGCGACGTCGTCGTCCGCGCCCAGCGCACCTGTCTGATGTGGACCGCGCAGGCGCACGCGGAGGCCAAGGCGAAGGCCGCCGACGCCGCAGGGACGGGAGAGCGGGCATGAGCGCGCTGACCCTCGGACCGGCCGTCATGTTCACCCCGGCGGACCGCCCCGAGCGGTACGCCACGGCGCTCGAACGCGCGGACGCGGTGATCCTCGACCTCGAGGACGCCGTCATCCCGGAGGCCCGGCCCGCCGCGCGGGACGCCGTCGCGGCGGCCTGGGCGGGGCGGGCGACGGGCGGGGTCGACGGCGGCCCGCTGGACGAGGACCGCGTGGTGGTGCGCGTGAACCCCGCGGGCACCGCGGACCACGACGCCGACCTGGCCATGCTCGCCGGGACGGGCTGGCGCACGCTCATGCTCGCCAAGGCCGAGTCCGCCGCGCAGGTGGACGGGGTCGTCGCCGCCCTCGGACCGCAGACCCGCGTCGTCGCCCTGTGCGAGACCGCGGCCGGGATCCTTGCCGCCGCCGAACTGGCCGCCCACCCGCACGTGGGTGCGCTGATGTGGGGCGCCGAGGACCTCGTGGCGTCGATGGGCGGCAGCTCCTCCCGTACCCCCGAGGGCGCCTACCGCTCCGTGGTCCAGCACGCCCGCGCGACGGTGCTGCTGGCGGCGGCCGCCCACGGCGCGGCCGCATGGGACGCCGTCCACCTGGACCTCGGCGACGAGGCCGGGCTGGCCGCCGAGGCCGAGGACGCCGTCGCCCTGGGCTGCACCGCGACCGTGTGCCTGCACCCGCGCCAGGTGCCCGTCGTGCGCTCCGCCTACACGCCCGCCCCGGAGGCCGTCGAGCGCGCCCGGCGCGTCCTCGCCGCGGCCGAGGGCCGACACGGGGCCTTCGAGCTGGACGGGACGATGGTCGACGAGGTGGTCCTCGCCCAGGCCCGCGCGGTCCTGCGCCGCGCGGACGCGGCCCGGCCCGCGAGTCCCTGACCGGCTCCTCGGCGGCCCCGTGCCCCGGCGGCTCCGTGCCGTCGGGGCGCGGCCGTGTCCGCACGGCTGCGCCCCGGGGCTGTCACAGGGGCGCACGGCCCAGGGGTGCGCTTGACGGCGCACCCCTCCGACCGCCAGAGTGTGGTTGTCATCACAGTGATCTGTCTCACACTGATTCGTCCCACGCACCCCGGAGGGCCCATGTCATCCAGCGAGCCCACGGCGCCGGTCCCCACGGCCGCGCAGTTCCGCGCCGCTCAGCAGTCCGAGGAGTTCATCGAGCTCCGGCGCACCCACCGATCCTTCGCCTTCCCCATGACCGTGGCGTTCTTCGTCTGGTACCTGGTGTTCGTGATCGTCGGCGCGTTCTTCCCCGAGTTCATGGCGATCCGCCTCGGCGGCAACATCACCCTCGGCCTGGTCCTCGGACTGCTGCAGTTCGTCACCACGTTCCTGATCACCTTCGCCTACGTCCGTTTCTCCAACCGGACCCTGGACCCCCGCGCCACGGCGCTGCGCGAGCGCCTCGAGCGCGAGGCGGCCGGCGCCCCCGAGAACCCGGAGGCCACGCGATGAGCGCGCTCACCCCCCTGCTCCAGGCCGCCGCGCAGACGGTCGGCAACCCCGCCGTGAACATCGGCATCTTCGTCGCCTTCGTGGTGGTCACCCTCGTGATCGTGATCCGCGCGTCCAAGACGAACGCGTCCTCGGCCGACTACTACGCCGGCGGCCGCGGCTTCTCCGGCACCCAGAACGGCACGGCCATCGCGGGTGACTACCTCTCCGCGGCCTCGTTCCTGGGCATCGTGGGCGCGATCGCCCTCTACGGCTACGACGGCTTCCTCTACTCGATCGGCTTCCTCGTGGCGTGGCTCGTGGCCCTGCTGCTGGTGGCCGAGCTGCTGCGCAACACCGGCAAGTTCACCATGGCGGACGTGCTCTCCTTCCGGCTGCGCCAGAAGCCCGTGCGCATCGCCGCCGCCTTCGGCACCATGGCCGTCTGCCTCTTCTACCTCCTGGCCCAGATGGCCGGCGCCGGCGGCCTGGTGTCCCTGCTGCTGAACATCAACGACCGGGCCGGCCAGGCCCTCGTGATCGTGATCGTGGGCGTGCTGATGATCGTCTACGTGCTGATCGGCGGCATGAAGGGCACCACCTACGTGCAGATCATCAAGGCGATCCTGCTGATCGCCGGCGCGGGGATCATGACCGTGTGGTCGCTGGCCCTGTTCGGCTTCGACTTCAACGCCATGCTGGGGGCCGCCGTCGAGATGAACCCGAAGGGCGAGGCGATCCTCGAGCCGGGCCTGCAGTACGGCGCCAGCGCGCTGACCCGCCTCGACTTCGTGTCCCTGGGCATCGCGCTCGTGCTCGGCACCGCCGGCCTGCCGCACGTGCTCATGCGGTTCTACACGGTGCCCACCGCCAAGGAGGCGCGCAAGTCCGTGGTGTGGGCCATCGTCCTCATCGGCGCGTTCTACCTGTTCACCCTCGTGCTGGGCTACGGCGCCGGCGCGCTGATCGGCCCCGAGCGCATCCTGGCCGCGCCCGGCGGGCAGAACTCCGCGGCCCCGCTGCTGGCGTTCGAGCTCGGCGGCTCCATCCTGCTGGGCCTGATCTCGGCGGTCGCGTTCGCCACCATCCTCGCGGTGGTCGCGGGCCTGGCCATCACGGCGGCGGCGTCCTTCGCCCACGACGTGTACGGCTCCGTGATCGCCAAGCACCCGCTCACCCCGCAGGAGGAGGTGCGGATCGGCAAGATCACCGTGGTGGTGATCGGCGTCCTGGCGATCGTCGGCGGCATCGCCGCCCAGGGCCAGAACGTGGCGTTCCTCGTGGCGCTCGCCTTCGCGGTGGCGGCCTCGGCGAACCTGCCGACCATCCTCTACTCCCTGTTCTGGCGGCGCTTCACCACCCGCGGCGCGGTGTGGTCGATGTACGGCGGACTGCTCTCCGCGATCATCCTGATCGTCCTGTCCCCGGTGATGTCCGGGACGCCGACCTCGATGATCCCGGGCGCGGACTTCGCGGTGTTCCCGCTGAAGAACCCGGGCATCGTCTCCATCCCGCTGGCCTTCTTCCTCGGCTGGCTCGGCTCGGTGACCTCGTCGCGCGCCGAGGACCCGGACAAGCAGGCCGAGATGGAGGTCCGCTCCCTCACCGGCATCGGCGCCGAGAAGCCGGTGCAGCACTGATCCGCGGCTGACCCGGCCCCACGGGGGTCGGCGGGGCGGGACGTCGCGGTGCGGTGTCCGTCCGGCCGGCCCCCCGTCCGTGTCCAGGCCCGACTGGCATCATGGCGGGGGGACGCACGGATCCCTCACCGACTACACGCTGCCCGCCCCCGCCCCGGCGGACGACGACGGCGCCCCGCGCGCCGTCGCCCTGATCGGCTCCACGGGCTCGATCGGCACCCAGGGCCTCGACGTGATCGCCCAGGACCCCGCCCGGCTCCGGGCCGTCGCGCTCGCGGGCGGGGCGAACACGACCCTGCTGGCCGAGCAGGCCGTGCGCTTCGAGGTCGAGGCGGTGGGCTCCGCCGCGGCGGGGGAGGAGGAGCTGCGGGCCGCCCTCGCCGACGCCGCCGCCCGTCTCGGGCGCCCGGCCCCCCGACCCGTGCTGTTCACCGGTCCGTGCGCCGCCGAGCAGATCGCCGCGTGGCCCGGCGCCGACACCGTGCTCAACGGGATCACGGGCTCGATCGGCCTGCGGCCCACCCTCGCCGCGCTGCACGCCGGCCACCGCCTGGCCCTGGCCAACAAGGAGTCGCTCATCGTCGGCGGGGCCCTCGTGAAGGCGGCCGCCCGCCCGGGCCAGCTCGTGCCGGTGGACTCCGAGCACTCCGCGCTCGCGCAGGCGCTGCGCGGGGGCACGGCGGACGAGGTCCGCCGCCTCGTGCTCACGGCCTCGGGCGGGCCGTTCCGCGGCCTGGACCGCGCCGCCCTGCACGCCGTCACGCCCGCCCAGGCCCTCGCACACCCCACGTGGGACATGGGCCGCGTCGTCACCACCAACTCCGCCTCCCTCGTGAACAAGGCCCTCGAGGTGATCGAGGCCCACCTGCTGTTCGACGTGCCCCTGGACCGGATCGACGTCGTGGTCCACCCGCAGTCCGTGGTCCACTCGATGGTCGAGTTCGTCGACGGGTCCACGCTCGCCCAGGCCTCCCCGCCGGACATGCGCCTGCCCATCGCCCTGGGGCTGTGCTGGCCGCGCCGTCTCCCGGGCGCGGCCCCGGCCGGCGACTGGACGCGGGCGGCCACCTGGACGTTCGAGCCCCTCGACGAGGAGGCCTTCCCCGCGGTACGGGCCGCGAAGGAGGCGGCGGCCGCCTCGCCCACCCACATGGCCGTGTTCAACGCCGCCAACGAGGAGTCCGTGGACGCCTTCCACGCCGGCGCCCTGCCCTTCGACGGGATCGTGGACACGGTCCGCGCCGTCGTCGCCGACTATGCCCCCGAGCACGTGCTCGCCGCGGCCGGCCACGACCCCGCGCCGACGGGGCTCACCGTGGATGCCGTGCTCGCCGCCGAGGCCTGGGCGCGCCGTGCGGCGCGGGCCCGCTGGTGACCGTCGTGGAGATCCTCTGGTACGTCGCGGGCGTCCTCGCGGTCGCGCTGGGCCTGGCGGTCTCGATCGCCCTGCACGAGATCGGCCACCTCGTCCCGGCCAAGCTCTTCGGCGTGCGCGTCACGCAGTACATGATCGGCTTCGGCCCGACGCTCGTCTCGTGGCGCCGCGGCGAGACGGAGTACGGGTTCAAGGCCGTGCCGCTGGGCGGCTACGTCGCGATGATCGGGATGCTGCCCCCGCCGCGGCCCGGGCAGACGCCCCGCGCGGCGTCCACGGGCTTCGTCCAGCAGCTGGGCCGCATGGCCGACGACGCGCGGGCCCAGGCCGCCGAGGAGGTCCGCCCCGGCGACGAGCACCGCCGCTTCCTCGCCCTGCCGGTATGGAAGCGGGTGGTGATCATGCTCGGCGGGCCGTTCATGAACCTGCTCATCGCGCTGGGCGCCACCGCCCTGCTGGTCACCACGGTGGGCACCTCGCAGCCCAGCACCACCGTCGCCGAGGTCTACCGGTGCGTGGTCACGATGCAGGAGCAGCAGGCCCGCGCCGCCTCGGGCGGGACAGAGGACTGCCGCCCGGGCGATCCCGCCGCGCCCGCCCACGAGGCGGGACTGCGCCCCGGGGACACCGTGCTCGCCTTCGACGGGCGGCCGGTCTCCGACTGGGACGCCCTCTCCGCCGCGATCCGGGACCGCGCCGGACAGCCCACCCGGATCGAGTGGGAGCGCGACGGCGAGCGGATGAGCGCCACCCTGACCCCGCGCCTGACGGAACGGCCCGTGACGGACGCGCTGGGCCGGCCCGAGCGGGCCCCGGACGGGACCGTCGCGACCCACGAGGTCGGGTTCATCGGCATGGGCGCGCAGCTCGAGACGGTCCGCGGCACTCCGCTCGACGCCGGCCCGCTCGTGGCCCAGCAGGTGCGGGGCGTCGTCGACGTCGTCCTCGTGCTGCCGCAGCGGCTGTGGGACACCGCCGTCGCCGTGGTGACCCCGGCCGAGCGCGACCCGGACGGACCGATGTCCGTGGTGGGCGTCGGACGGATCGCCGGGGAGGCGGCGGCGCTCGAGCAGGCCACGCTGACGGACAAGGCCGCCCTGCTGCTGTCCCTGCTGGCGGGCGTGAACGTGGCGCTCATGGTGTTCAACCTCATCCCGCTGCTCCCGCTCGACGGCGGCCACGTGGCCGGCGCCCTGTGGGAGGCGGTCCGCCGAGGCTGGGCCCGGCTCACGGGCCGCCCCGACCCGGGGCCGTTCGACCTGGCCCGCATGCTGCCGCTGACCTACGCGGTGGGCGCGGCGATGCTGCTCATGGGCGTCATCCTGATCGTGGCGGACATCGTGGAGCCGGTCCGGCTGTTCTGAGCCCGGCCCGTTCGCCGTGGGCGGTCGCCCCGAGCCCCGGGGCGCCCGCGCGCCTAGGATGGACCGGAGAACCCGGCGGCCCCGCGCCGTCGACCCCGAGAACCCATGAGGAGCGCCCCCGTGCCCGTCAGCCTTGGAATGCCGTCCGCCCCGCCGCCCGTGCTGGCCCCGCGCCGCACCACCCGGCAGATCCAGGTGGGCTCGGTGGGCGTCGGCTCGCAGCACCCCGTCTCGGTGCAGTCGATGACCACCACCAAGACGCACGACATCGGCGCGACCCTGCAGCAGATCGCCGAGCTCACGGCCGCCGGCTGCGACATCGTCCGCGTGGCCTGCCCCACGGACAAGGACGCCGAGGCCCTCAAGGTCATCGCCCAGCAGTCCACCATCCCCGTGATCGCGGACATCCACTTCCAGCCGAAGTACGTGTTCGCGGCGATCGAGGCCGGCTGCGGCGCCGTGCGCGTGAACCCGGGCAACATCAAGAAGTTCGACGACAAGGTCAAGGAGATCGCGCAGGCCGCCTCGGACCACGGCACCTCCCTCCGCATCGGCGTCAACGCCGGCTCCCTGGACCCGCGCCTGCTGCAGAAGTACGGCAAGGCCACCCCGGAGGCCCTCGTCGAGTCCGCCGTCTGGGAGGCCTCCCTCTTCGAGGAGCACGGCTTCAAGGACTTCAAGATCTCCGTCAAGCACAACGACCCGGTGATCATGGCCCGCGCCTACGAGCTGCTCGCCGAGCAGGGTGACTGGCCGCTGCACCTCGGCGTCACCGAGGCCGGTCCGGCCTTCCAGGGCACCATCAAGTCCGCCACCGCCTTCGGCTACCTGCTCGGCCAGGGCATCGGCGACACCATCCGCGTCTCCCTCTCCGCGCCGCCGGTCGAGGAGGTCAAGGTGGGCCTGCAGATCCTGCAGTCCCTGAACCTGCGCGAGCGCAAGCTCGAGATCGTCTCCTGCCCCTCGTGCGGCCGAGCCCAGGTGGACGTGTACACGCTGGCCGAGCAGGTCACCGAGGGCCTCCAGGACCTCGAGGTCCCGCTGCGGGTGGCCGTCATGGGCTGCGTCGTCAACGGGCCGGGCGAGGCCCGCGAGGCCGACCTCGGCGTCGCCTCCGGCAACGGCAAGGGCCAGATCTTCGTCAAGGGCGAGGTCATCCGCACCGTGCCCGAGGACCAGATCGTGGAGACCCTCATCGAGGAGGCCAACCGGATCGCCGGTGAGATGGACCTGGGGGAGGACGGCGGTGACCAGGCTGCCGCCGGTGCCCCGGTGGTCTCCGTCCACTGACCGGGAGGTCCGGGCCGCCACGGGTGACCGCGTCCGCCTGCTGACCGACGCGGACACCGCCGCGCTCGCGGCCCTGTCCGCCCGTGCCCCCGTGTCCAACGTGTTCGTGGACTCCCTGCTCGAGGCGGGCCGCCTGGCCGGCCCGCGCGGGGGAGCGGCGGGCACCCTGTTCCTCGGGATCGACGACGACGCCCCGGGCGCCGGCGCGCTGCGCGCGGCCGTCTGGATCGGCTCGAACGTGGTGCCGGTCGCCGCGTCCGAGGCCCCGGACGCGGGCTGGGCGCCGGGCGACGCGGAGGCGCTCGGCGCGGCGGCCGCCGCGCTGCGCCGCCGGTACGGGTCGGTCTACGGCCCGGCCGGTCCCGTGCTGGCCGCCGGCGAGGCCCTCGCCGCCGCGGGCCACCGGTCCCGGTCCGTGCGCCCCAACCAGCCGCTGCTCGTGCTGGGCACGGCCGGGGGGATCGACCCGAACCCGTACGTGGTGCAGGCGCAGCCACGCGACTTCGCGCGCGTCCTGCCGGCCAGCGCGGCGATGTTCGAGGAGGAGCTCGGCTTCTCCCCGTTCACCGGCGGTGCGGCCCAGTACCGGGACCGCGTCGAGCGGCTGATCCACGCCGGGCGCGTCTTCATCGACCCGGGCCCGCGCGACGCGGGCGGCCCGCTGCGCTTCAAGGCGGACATCGGGCTGCTCTCCTCCCGGTGCGCCCAGATCCAGGGCGTGTGGATGGCCCCCGCCGCGCGCGGCCGAGGGCTGGCGGTGTCAGCGATGGCCGCCGTCGTGGACTACGTGCGCCTCCAGGCTCCCGTGGTCAGCCTCTACGTCAACGCGTACAACACCCCCGCGCTGCGCACGTACGAGCGCGTGGGGTTCGAGCGGCGCGGCACGTTCGCGACCGTCCTGTACTGACCCGGCGGACCCTGCGCGGGCGATAGGATCGGCGGTCAGGACGTCGGGCACCCCGTGTCGGCGTCGTCCCGTCCCGCGCGCCGCCCCCGACCGCGCGAGCCCGTCCGAGGAGGCCCCGCCATGCCCCTGCGCATGTCCACCCTGTTCCTGCGCACCCTGCGCGACGACCCGGCGGAGGCCGAGGTGGCGAGCCACAGGCTCCTCGTCCGTGCCGGCTACATCCGTCGCGCGGCCCCGGGCATCTACTCGTGGCTGCCGCTGGGCCTGAAGGTGCTGGCCAAGGTGGAGCGGATCGTGCGCGAGGAGATGGACGCGATCGGCGCCCAGGAGGTGCACTTCCCGGCGCTGCTGCCGCGGGAGCCCTACGAGGCCACGGGGCGCTGGGAGGAGTACGGCGACGGGCTGTTCCGCCTGCAGGACCGCAGGGGCAACGACTACCTCCTGGCCCCCACGCACGAGGAGATGTTCACGCTCCTGGTGAAGGACCTGTACTCCTCGTACAAGGACCTGCCCGCGTACCTGTACCAGATCCAGACCAAGTACCGGGACGAGGCCCGCCCGCGCGCCGGCCTGCTGCGCGGGCGCGAGTTCATCATGAAGGACTCCTACTCCTTCACGGTGGACGACGCCGGCCTGGACGCCGCGTACGAGGCCCACCGGGCCGCCTACCTGCGGATCTTCGACCGCCTCGGCCTCGAGGTCGTGCCGGTGCGGGCCACCTCCGGTGCGATGGGCGGCTCCCGCTCCGAGGAGTTCCTGCACCCCACCGAGGTGGGCGAGGACACCTTCGTCGAGTCCGACGGCGGCTACCGCGCCAACGTCGAGGCCGTCACCACGGTGGCCCCCGCCCCGCTGGACGAGGCGGCCATGGCGGCCCTGCCCGCCGCCGAGGTCAAGGACACCCCGGTCTCCACCACCATCGCCGCGCTCGTGGACGTCGCCAACCAGCTGGCCCCGCGCGACGGCGAGCCGTGGACCGCCGCGGACACGCTCAAGTGCGTCGTGGTCACCGCGGTGGTGGACGGCGGCGAGCGCCGCCCGTTCGTCGTGGGCGTGCCCGGCGACCGTGAGGTGGACCTCAAGCGTCTCGAGGCCTCCGTGGGCCCGGCGCTCGGCGTGGTCGGCGAGCCCACGCTCGAGGCCGCGACCGCCGCGGACCTGGCCGCGCATCCGGCCCTGGTCAAGGGCTACATCGGCCCCGCGGCGGCCGACGCGGTCGAGGGCACGCCGGTCCTCGGCGCGGAGGGCTCCGTCTCGGGCCTGCCCTTCTTCGTGGACCCGCGCATCGCCCCCGGCACCGCGTGGATCACCGGCGCGAACGCGGATCAGCGCCACGTGTTCGGCCTCGTGGCCGGCCGCGACTTCACGTGGGACGGCGTGCTCGAGGCCACCGCGGTGCGCGAGGGCGACGAGGCCCCCGACGGCTCCGGTCCGCTGCACACCCGCCGCGGCATGGAGATGGGCCACATCTTCCAGCTCGGCCGCAAGTACGCCGAGGCCCTCGACCTGAAGGTCCTCGACGTCCACGGCAAGCAGGTCGTGGTGACCATGGGCTCCTACGGCATCGGCATCACGCGCGCCGTCGCCGCGATCGCCGAGCGCTACCACGACGACAAGGGCCTGGCGTGGCCGCGCGCCGTGGCCCCGGCGGACGTGCACGTCGTCGTCGCCACGAAGGGCGAGGACGGCCTCGCCGCCGCCGAGACGCTCGCCGCGGGCCTCGAGGCCGAGGGCCTGACCGTGCTCGTGGACGACCGTCCGAAGGTCAGCCCGGGCGTGAAGTTCAAGGACGCCGAGCTCATCGGCGTGCCCACCACCGTGGTGATCGGCCGCGGCCTGGCCGACGGCGAGCTCGAGCTCAAGGACCGTGCCACCGGTGAGGCCCGCCCCGTGCCCGTGGACGGGGCCGTCGCGGCCGTGCTCGCGGAGGTGCGCGACGGGCGCTGAGTGGTTCGGCGCCGTCGAGCTGACCGCCGGACTGCTCGTCCTCGTGCTCGCCGCGGGCTTCGCGGCGGGCTGGATCGACGCCGTCGTGGGCGGGGGCGGCCTGCTGCAGCTGCCGGCCCTGCTGCTCGTGCCCGGGCTGAGCCCGATCCAGGCCCTGGCCACCAACAAGCTCGGCTCGGTGTTCGGCACGGCGACGTCGGCGCTCACCTACCGTCGGCGCCTGCGGCAGGACCTGTCCACCGCACTGCCGATGGCCGCCGTCGCCTTCGCGGCGGCCCTGGGCGGGGCCGTGGTCGCCGCGCATCTGCCGGCCGGCGTGATCCGGCCCGTGATCCTGGTGGCGTTGATCGCCGTCGCCGTGTTCACGGCCGTGCGCCCGGGCCTCGGACAGGTCGCCGGCGTGGGGCCGCGGCGGCGCACCGCGCTGGCCCGGGCCGTGGCGCTCGGCGCGGCGGTGGGCTTCTACGACGGCGTCCTCGGCCCCGGCACGGGCACGTTCCTCATCCTGGGGCTGGTCCTGCTGCTCAAGTTCGACTTCCTGCACGCCTCGGCACAGGCGAAGGTGGTCAACCTCGCGACCAACCTCGGCGCGCTCGCGTACTTCGTGCCCTCGGGGCACGCGGTGCTGGGCCTGGGGCTGCTGCTCGGCGCGGCCAACCTCGTGGGCGGCTACGTGGGGGCCCGCATGGCGATCGCCCGCGGCACCGGCTTCATCCGCGTGGTGTACCTCATGGTGGTGGCCGCGCTCATCGTCAAGGTCGGCGCGGACACCCTCGCCCCGCTGCTGCGCTGACCCCGCCCCGTCCGCCCCGGTCGGGAGCACTCGGCCCCGCCGTGGGCCGCCGGTAGGCTCGGCCCCGGATCCCGACCCCGGCCCCCGCCCGCGTGGCGCGGCGGCCCCGACCCGACGAGTGAGGCACCCCATGGACAGCACCGACCGCCGCGACGACCTCGCCGAGCTGCGCATCCGCGTCGAGGAGGCCCTGGCGGCCGACGACGTGGTGGTGGAGCAGGTGCGCGCCACGGGCACCGCCGAGCACCGCACCGTCGAGGTGGTCCTCGACCGCGCCTCGGGCACCCGGGGTCTGAGCCTGGACGACGTCGCCCGCCTCTCCGGCCGGGTCTCCGCCGCCCTCGACGCCCTGGGCGACCACGTGCCCGGCGTCGGCGCGGGGGAGTACCTGCTCGAGGTCACCACCGCGGGCGTGGACCGCCCGCTCACCGAGCCCCGCCACTTCGCCCGCAACGTCGGCCGTCTCGTCGAGGTCTCGGTCGACGGCGCCGCGCCCGTGACCGCCCGTCTGAAGGACGTGACGGCCGACGACGTCGAGCTGGCCGTGGTGCGCCCGCCCGCCAAGAAGGGCATGAAGGCCAAGGAGCTGCCCGCCGAGCGGGTCGCCCTCGACCGCCTCGGTCCGGCGATCGTGCAGGTAGAGTGGAGCCCCGCTCAGCAGGCCGGCGACGCCGACGCCGCCGCGGGCGAGGACACGGCCGAGCACACGGAGGCATGAGTTGGACATCGACATGAGCGCGCTGCGCATGCTGGAGGCGGAGCGGGAGATCCCGATGGACCGCCTCCTCCCCACCATCGAGCAGGCCCTGCTCATGGCGTACCACCGCACCCCGGGGGCCCTGAAGCGCGCCCGCGTGGAGATCGACCGCGCGACCGGCCACGTCACCGTGTGGGCCACGGAGCTGGACGAGGACGACACGCCCATCGGCGAGTTCGACGACACCCCGAACGGCTTCGGCCGGGTGGCCGCCTCCACGGCGCGCCAGGTGATGATCCAGCGCATGCGCGAGGAGGACGACGACAAGGTCCTCGGCGAGTTCAAGGACAAGGAGGGCGAGCTCGTCTCCGGCGTCATCCAGCAGGGCCTGAACCGCCACATGGTCCAGGTGAACCTCGGCACCCTCGAGGCCGTCCTCCCGCCGCCCGAGCAGGTGCCCGGCGAGGACTATGCCCACGGCCGCCGGATCCGCGCCTACGTGGTCTCCGCGACGCGCGGCGCCAAGGGCCCGTCCGTCACGGTGTCCCGCTCGCACCCCGGCCTCGTGCGCAAGCTCTTCGAGCTCGAGGTCCCGGAGATCGCGGACGGCTCGGTCGAGATCACGGCGCTGGCCCGCGAGGCCGGCCACCGCACCAAGATGGCCGTGCGCGCCACCCGCCCCGGGGTGAACGCCAAGGGCGCCTCCATCGGGGAGATGGGCAGCCGCGTGCGCGCCGTCATGACGGAGCTCAACGACGAGAAGATCGACATCGTCGACCACGTGGACGACCCCGCCGCGATGATCGCCAACGCCCTCTCGCCCGCCACGACCGTCTCGGTGGAGATCCTCGACGCGGACCAGCACTCGGCCCGCGCCGTGGTGCCGCAGTACCAGCTGTCCCTGGCCATCGGCAAGGAGGGCCAGAACGCCCGCCTCGCGGCCAAGCTCACGGGCTGGCGGATCGACATCGTCGGCGACGGGGTCACCACCTCGGCCCCGGGCCGCTGACCGTCCCCGGGAACAGATCCGGGCCCGGACGCGCTAGGATGGATGAGGTCCTTTCCCGATCCGACGCCCGTGAGGGGTGAACGCATGACGTCTCGGACGGTCGTGCGCACCTGCATCGGATGCCGATCGAGGGCGGACCAGCAAGAGCTGGTGCGCGTCGCTCTGGACTCCTCGACGGAACCCCCATCCGTCGTCTGGGACCCGGAACGACGCCGTCCAGGCCGGGGTGCGTGGCTGCACCCCGGTGAGGACTGCCTCCACCTCGCCCTGCGCCGCCGCGCGTTCGGGCGGGCCTTCCGGTCCGCCGTCGACGCCGACGCGCTGGGCCGCACTGCGGAGGCACCGGCTGACAGACCGACAGATGAAGGCGGGTCAGAGATCTGATGCGTACCCGATGAGCACTGAAGCATGAGTGCCCAGCGATGAACTTCACCCCCTGCTATCAGGCAGGCCGTGGTGCGCGTGCCCTGGTGGCGCGCGCGACGGCCTGGAGCAACGTCAACGGTCCCAGGACGCGCTGAGACGGACAGCCCGAGCGGCTCCGTTCCGGCCCGTGGGGCCAGAACAGGAGAACCGTGGCCAAGGTCCGCGTCCATGAGCTCGCCAAGGAGCTCGGCATCACCTCGAAGGAGGCCTTGAGCACGCTCAAGGACCTCGGCGAGTTCGTCAGCTCGGCTTCGTCCACCATCGAGCCCCCGGTGGTCAAGAAGCTGCGCAACGCCTACCCGGGTGCCGGCAAGTCCGCCGCCAAGCCGGGTTCCACCCCCGCCGCCCCGGCCGCGGGCCGTCCCGCCGCACCGAAGCCGGCGGCCGCCCCGTCGCCGCGCGCCGCGGCGCCCACGTCGGACGTCGGCGCCCCGGTGCCCGGTCCC
>NZ_JALJRI010000023.1:0-37478 GCF_024519795.1 Micrococcus sp. Mcc89
CCCGGGACTGGCGCGTCGTCGCCGGGCGGCTGCCGGCCGGCGCGCCCGTCCTGCTCGTGGACGACGTCCTCACCACCGGCGCCACCCTCGCCGCGCTCGCGGAGGCGGTGCGCCGCGCCGGCGGGCACCCCGTCGGGGCCGTCGTGCTCGCGGCCGTGGCCCCGCCGCGGGACCCCGCCGAGCCTGGCCCCCGGCCACGCCCCCGGGTAGGGTGAACGGCACGGAATCGCCCCTACGGTTCCCGTCCTGCCGACGGCTGGAAGGAGGTCGCACCCTCGGACCCGCCGCCGCCCTGCGGACGCGACACCGAGGCGCACCTCCCCTCCCGAGGCCGGACCCGTGAGAGTCGGACCAGGAGGACGCCATGACCATGGATGTCAGCTACATCGCCCGCAACATCAGCCTCTCGGAGAGCTTCCGCGACCACGTCGTCGAGCGCACCGAGCGCCTCCAGCCGCTCGCCGAGGGCGCCGACACGCTCGAGGTCCGCGTGACGAAGTCCTCCCACCACAAGCACTCGGACGAGACGGTTCGCGTGGAACTGACGGTCCGCGGCCCGCGGGACGTCGTGCGGGCCGAGGCCGACGCGGACGACAAGCTGGTCGCCTTCGACCAGGCCGCCACCCGACTGGCCGAGCGCCTGCGGCGCATGCGCGACCGCCGCAAGGACCGCCGTCACGGCAAGCTCGGCGCCTCCCGCGGTGCGGGCGAGGTCGGATTCGTGCCGCCGCTGCCGCCGTCGGGTGCCGCGCTGGCCGCGGAGGAGGCCGCCGAGCAGGACGCCCCCGAGGTGGGCACCCCGGTGCGCATCCGCCAGAAGGCGTTCCCCGCGACCCCCATGAGCGTGGACGAGGCCGTGGACGCGATGGAGCTGGTGGGTCATGACTTCTTCCTCTTCCAGAACGCCGAGACCGGCGTGCCCTCCGTGGTCTACCGCCGCCGGGGCTGGAGCTACGGCGTGATCCGCCTGGACGAGTCCCTCCCGCAGGATCACGTCTCCGCCTCCGAGGGGGAGCGGGCCTACCAGGCGCGGGAGGACTGACCGCCCCGCCGACGTCGACCACGACCTGCTGACGCCGCGGCGCCCGTCCCCTCCGGGACGGGCGCCGCGGCCCGTCCGGACTCGGCCCGTACACTGTCCCGGAGACCGCGCCACGGCCGAGCGCGAGGGGCATCCCGTCCCGCCCCGGCCACACCGCAAGGGAGCAGAGAACCAGTGCCTTCGATCATCGACCGCGTCCTGAAGATCTCGGACCACCGCGTCCTCAAGCGCATGCAGGCCACGGTGGACGCCGTGAACCTCCTCGAGGACGACTTCCGGGCGCTCAGCGATGCGGAGCTGCGTGCCGAGACGGACGCGCTCCGGGCCCGGCATGCGGACGGCGAGTCGTTGGACCTGCTCCTGCCGGAGGCGTTCGCCGCGGTCCGGGAGGCCGCGGGACGCACGCTCGGCCAGCGGCACTACGACGTCCAGCTGCTCGGCGGCATCGCGTTGCACCAGGGCAACATCGCGGAGATGAAGACCGGCGAGGGCAAGACCCTCGTGGCCACCGCCCCGGCCTACCTCAACGCGCTGTCCGGCAGGGGCGTGCACGTGGTGACGGTCAACGACTTCCTCGCCTCCTACCAGGCCGACCTCATGGGCCGCGTGTTCCGCTTCCTCGGCATGCAGACGGGCGTCATCGTGGCGGGCCAGACCCCGGCCGTACGGCGCGAGCAGTACGCCGCGGACATCACCTACGGCACGAACAACGAGTTCGGCTTCGACTTCCTCCGGGACAACATGGCGTGGTCCCTCGACGAGCTCGTGCAGCGTGAGCACCACTACGCGATCGTCGACGAGGTGGACTCGATCCTCATCGACGAGGCCCGCACCCCGCTGATCATCTCCGGCCCCGCCCAGGGCGAGGCCAACCGGTGGTACGGCGAGTTCGCCCGGCTGGTGCGCCGCCTCGAGGCGGACACGGACTACGAGGTGGACCACAAGAAGCGCACCGTCGGCATCCTCGGCCCCGGCATCGAGAAGGTCGAGGACCACCTCGGCATCACGAACCTGTACGAGACGCAGAACACCACGCTCATCCAGTTCCTGAACAACGCGGTCAAGGCCAAGGAGCTGTTCAAGCGGGACAAGGACTACGTGGTCCTCGACGGCGAGGTGCAGATCGTCGACGAGCACACGGGCCGCGTGCTCAAGGGACGCCGCTACAACGAGGGGCTCCACCAGGCCATCGAGGCCAAGGAGGGCGTGGAGGTCAAGCCCGAGAACCAGACGCTGGCCACGGTGACCCTGCAGAACTACTTCCGCGGCTACGAGAAGCTCGCCGGCATGACGGGCACCGCCGAGACGGAGGCCGCCGAGTTCACGTCGACCTACGGCCTCGGCGTCGTCGTGATCCCGCCGAACCGGGAGCGACAGCGCGTGGACCGCAACGACGTGGTGTACAAGAACGAGAAGGTCAAGTTCGACGCCGTCGTCGACGACATCGCCGAGCGGCACGCGAAGGGCCAGCCGGTCCTGGTGGGCACCACCTCGGTGGAGAAGTCCGAGTACCTCTCCACGCTGCTGGCCAAGCGCGGCGTCCGCCACGAGGTCCTGAACGCGAAGAACCACGCCCGCGAGGCCGCCATCGTGGCGCAGGCGGGCCGCCCGGGCGCCGTCACCGTGGCCACCAACATGGCCGGCCGCGGCACCGACATCATGCTCGGCGGCAACGCCGAGTTCACGGCGGTGGCCCGCATGCAGGAACTGGGCCTCGACGCCGCCGAGGACCCGGAGGCGTACGAGGCCCGCTGGCCCGAGGTGCTGGCGGAGGCCGAGGCCGCCGTGGAGGACGCGCACCGCGCGGTCATCGAGGCCGGCGGCCTGTACGTGGTGGGCACGGAGCGCCACGACTCGCGCCGTATCGACAACCAGTTGCGCGGTCGTTCCGGCCGTCAGGGCGACCCGGGCGAGTCCCGGTTCTACCTCTCCCTCACGGACGAGCTCATGCGCAACTTCAACCCGGGCGTGGCCCAGCGGATCATGAACAGCCCGTCGATCCCGGACGACATGGCGCTCGAGTTCGGCTTCGTCTCGAAGGCGATCCAGAACGCGCAGGCGCAGGTCGAGGGGCGCAACGCCGAGCAGCGCAAGAACGTGCTCCAGTACGACGACGTGATGAACCGCCAGCGCGAGGCCATCTACACGGACCGCCGTTCCATCCTCGAGGGGGAGGACCTGCAGGACCGGGTGCGCCGCTTCGTGGAGGACGCCGTCGGGAACATCGTGGACGCGGCCACCGAGGAGGGCCACGCCACCGACTGGGACCTCGACCAGCTGTGGCGGGACCTGGCAGAGCTCTACCCCGTGGGCATCTCGCAGGAGGACGTCCTCGACGAGGTCGGCGGCCGGGGCCGGCTCAAGGCCGAGGTCCTCAAGCGCGAACTCGTCTCCGATGCGCTCCTGGCGTACGAGGACCGGGAGGCGCAGGTGGGGTCCGAGGCGCTGCGGGAGGCGGAGCGTCGCGTGGTGCTCGCCACCATCGGACGCCGCTGGCAGGAGCATCTCTACGAGATGGACTACCTCAAGGAGGGCATCGGGCTGCGCGCGATGGCCCAGCGCGAGCCCCTCGTGGAGTACCAGCGCGAGGGCTACACGATGTTCCAGAACATGCTCGCCGCCATCCGCGAGGACGCCGTGCGCACGCTGTTCCAGGCGCAGATCAGTGCGGCCCCCGCGCCGACGTCTCTGCCCGGCGTCAAGGACGCCCGCGCTGTGACGATGGCACCGCAGATCTCCGTGGAGGGTATCGACGCCCCGCAGCAGCCGGCGCAGCTGCGTTTCACCGGTCCGTCCGAGGACGGGCAGAGCGCGGTCACCCGCAGTGGCACGGACTCCGGCGCCACGGTCGCGGCGGGCACGAACCGCCGCTCCCGCCGTCAGGCGGAGCGCCGCGGCCGCCGCGGCTGACCGGCATCCCGCCATGACGCAGCACGAGGGCCCGCAGACCGCCAGGTCTCCGGGCCCTCGATCGTCAGTCCGACGGGGCGATCCGGCTCAGCCGATCTCGACCGACGTCACCTTCCACCGGCTGAGCCGCCGCTCGAGTCGGAGCGCGAAGGCCCGGGCCCGGCCCTCCCACAGCACCGTCGCGCTGGCCTCCACCCGGCCGGGCGCGACCTCGCACACGCGGGCACCCACCGGGCGGGGTGCGGACGCGGGCGTCCGGGGCGGGACGGCCGCGGAGGGCCGTCGACCGGGCCCGGTCGGCGCGACGGCGCCCAGCAGCTCCATGCGACGGGTCAACTTGTCCAGGACCTCGGGCGAGAGCCAGGCGGAGAGGTCCCGCAGGGCACGGCGGCCCGTCTCGACCTCGACGCAGGCGACGGCGATCACGGCGGCGAGCGAGCGGACGCGACGCAGCTCCTCGCGCCCCTGTTCGGTGCGGGCGCGCCGGGCGATCTCCTCACCGCGGGGCAGGACTGCGGGGCTGTGGGCGGGCCCGTGGAGGAGGGTGTCGGCGGTGCGCCGGTCGGACGCGGCGCGGGGGCGGGTGGCGAGGGTGGTCATGGCGGTCTCCTGAGGACGAGGTGAAGCGGGGGAGTGCAGGGTCGTGGATGTCATGGCCGTGGTCCGTCCACGCCGGCGTGCGGGGTGAACACGGGGGAGGTCAGCACGGTGCCGGGCAGCAGCAGGTGCGGGTCGTCGCCGATCACCCGTCGGTTGGCCTCGTACCAGCGGCGCCAGCGGGCGTCGATCTCTCGGGGGGTCGCGTCCGGGCCGAGCTCGGCGGCGGCGAGGTGCCACAGGCAGTCGCCGCGCCGGACGGTGACGGTCGGGTGGTCCGGATCCGCACGGCCGGTGCCGGCGCCCGGTGGGGCCGGCGCCGGGGGCCGGGGCGTCCACGCGGCGTCCGGCGCCGGGGCCTCGACGCCGGTGGCGTGCGCAGGCACCGCAGCCACGGTCCAGGAGGCGTCCGGCACGGGATGAGCCGCGTCCGCCCACGCGGCCGGTGCCGCGAGCAGCTGGGCACCGACGACGGCGCCTGCCACGCGTCCGAGCAGGGCGGGAGTGAGGCTCCGGCCCAGGCGGGCCCAGGCCGGCCGACCCGCGCGGCGCCCCAGCGCGACGAGCGCCAGCCCGATCAGGCCCACCGCCCACCATGCGAGCAGTCCGAGCCCGGCGAGACCGGCACCGAGGCCCAGCACGCGGGTCAGTTCCGCCCCGGGCGCGCTGGTGCCCGTCTGCAGCAGCGCCGCGGCACAGGCGAGCAGACCGGGACCGGCCAGAAGCAGGACGGTGAGGCCGACGGCGTCCGCCGCGTCGACCGGACGGGTCGGGGCCGGGCCGGCCGGTGATGTCGAGCGCTCCATGGATTCCCCTCCTGTGCGTCCGTCCGGCCGGGATCCCGCGATCAGGCCGGTGATGATGATCACAGTGAACTGCACGGGCCGATTGGTGTCAAGAGTGATGTTTGATGATGTTTGATGACGACCGATGTCCGGCGCTGAGCCTCCTATGCTGAGCGCATGCGGTGGAACGGACTCTTCGACGACCTGGAGGCGCACTGGGCCGACCTCGGCTGGCAGGAGACGGTGGCCGAGGCCGCGGAGCTGACCCGAGCGGAGTGGATGGCGCTGTCCCTGGCCGACCGCCTGCGCGGAGCCCGAGGGCGGCAGGTCCGGCTCCACCTGGCCTGGGGCGAGGTCGTGGACGGCGTGGTGCACACGGTGGGCCAGGGCTGGGTCGGCGTGCACGTCGACGGTTCGGGGTCGGCGATCGTCGCGGTGGACTGCGTGGCGGCCGTGGAGGCCGACCTGACCCGGGCCGTGGCCGCGCCCGAGCTCGCCGCGGCCGGCTGGGGGACGGTGCTGCGCGGCATCGCGCGGACGCGCCAGCCGGTGGCGGTGACGGGACGCCTCGGCGCGGCGCTGGCGGAGGGCACCGTGGACCGGGTCGGCGGCGACCACCTCGACATCGCCCGCCACCCGCGGGACGAGGCCCGGCGGGCCGCGGCCGTCCGCGGGCGGCTCGTCATCCCGTTCGGGGCGCTGGGGACGGTCCGGACCGCGCTGCGCCCCGCCTGAGCAGACCGTGTGGGCTCAGCGGGCCTGCGCGTCCGTCTCGGTCCACTCCCGGACGCGGGCGCGCGTCACTTCCTTCTGACGCTCCACGTAGTCCTCGAGCCAGGACACCTCGATGCGCCACTGACCGCGGCCCCCGACCTGGATGGCCTGCAGCTCACCCGAGCGGACCAGGGCACGGGCGGCCTGACCGGAGATGTTCAGGGTCTCCGCGACGTCGGTCAGGGTGAGAAAGCGCTGCACGGTGCTCCTTCGGTCGAGGCGTCCAGGACGGTCGCGGGCGGCCCACGACGTCGACCCATTCAACCCCGGGAACACCCGGAGGCGACACTTTTCCACAGCGTACGCGGCGGATCCGGCGATCCACGGCCCCAGTGGTTACTCTGGGCGCAGCGCGGAGGGGCCGACACCGACGGGGTGCCGGGGCCGCGGCGGCCCGAGGGGCCGGTCCGAAGGGGGGAACATCCGGTGTCCACGACCATGTCCGCGTCCGCCGAGGGCGGCCGTCTGCGCCGGCCCCGCTGGCGGGATCCCCGGCTCCTCGTCGGTCTCGTGCTCGTCCTCGCCTCGATCGCCGGCGTCGTGGCGCTGGTCGCCTCCGCCCAGCAGACCGCCGCGTACTGGACAGCTGCGGAGGACCTGCCCCCGGGCACACCCATCGCGTCCGGGGACCTGCGCCCCGTGGAGGTGAACCTCAGCGAGGCCGGCGAGCGGTACCTCAGCGCCGATGCTCCGGCTCCCGAGGGGCGGATGGTCTCCGGGACGGTCCGGGCCGGTGAGCTGCTGCCGGCGGCGGCACTGGTGGACGCGGACCCGGACGGCCGTCGTCCCGTCGGGGTGGCCCTGGACGAGCCGCTCCCGTCCGGCGTGGGCGTGGGAGACCGCGTGGACGTCTGGGTGGCCATGCCGGCGGAGGGAGGCCGCGGCCATGCGGACCCGGCCCGGCTGGCCGAGGCGCTCGAGATCTCCGAGGTCGCGGCGGAGCAGAACGGCTTCGGCGGCTCGGGCACCACCCGGGTGCAGCTGCTGGCACCGGAGGAGACCCTGCCGCGCATCGTGGACGCGAAGGTCAAGGACGCGCGGGTCACCCTCGTGCCGGCCCACGGGGTGCGCTGACCGTGCGCATCGCCCTGGCCACCACCGTCCAGCCGGGCCTGGACCACATCGGCCCGCTCGAGCGGCACCAGACGGACATCACCGTGCTCCGCCGGGCCGAGGACCTCGCCGAGCTGCTCGCGATCGCCCGCTCCGGTCTCGTGGACGCGGTCCTCGTGGCCGGGGACACCGAGTCCCTCACCGCCGCCTTCCTGGAGGAGACGGCCCGGCTGCCCCGACCCGTGGGCGTGGCGGCGCTCAGCGAGGTTCGCACCGAGCGCCGTCGCCTCCGCAGCATGGGGGTGCCCTGCGTGCGCGCCGACGCCGACCCCGAGCAGATCGCGGCCGTCGTCGTGGAGTCCGCGAGCGCCGCCGCGGAGGGCCGCCGGCCGGAGACCTCGCACGGGGAGGACGCCGACCACGCCCGGGATCACGCCGAGGACCTCGACGACCTGCCGATCACCCTGGAGACGCTCGGCGCGGACGAGGTGCCCGGCCTCACGGACCCCTGGCGCGACGCCGACGAGCCCGACGACGCCGGGCCGGGTGCCGCCCCCGCCGCGGCCACGCCCGACGGCGGCCCCGCCACGGCGGACGAGGGAGCCGACCCCGCACCCTCTCCGGAGGAGGGCGAACCGACCGCACCCGCGCGGGAGTCCCTGGTGACCGTGGTGTGGGGTCCCACCGGCGCCCCGGGACGCACCACCGTCGCCGTGAACCTCGCCGCCGAGCACGCCGTGGCCGGCCGGAACACGCTGTTGATCGACCTGGACACGTACGGCCCCGCCGTCGGTGTGCACCTGGGGCTGACGGAGGAGTCGGCCGGCGTGGCGCGGGCCGTGCGGCGGGCCGACCACGGCCGGCTGGGCGCCGCCGACCTGGCGGCCGCGGGCGTCCGCGTCCGCGTCGCCGGCGCGGACCTGACGGTTCTGACGGGACTCACCCGCGTGGACCGGTGGCCGGAGCTGCGCCCCGCCGCCGTCACCGCGCTGATCGCGGCCGCCAGGGAACGGTGGGACCGCGTGGTCGTCGACGTCGGGTTCGGTCTCGAACAGGACGAGGAACTGTCCTTCGACGTGCCCGCCCCCCAGCGCAACGGTGCGACCCTGGCGGCGCTCGCCGCGGCCGACGAGGTCATCGCGGTCGGCGGGCCGGACGCCGTCGCGCTGCCCCGCCTGGTCCGCGGGGTCGAGGAGCTGGCGGAGGCGGCCCCGGCGGCACGGCTGCGCGTCGTGGTCAACCGGCTCCGGCCCGCCGCCGCCGGCGTCGCCCCGCGCGGGCAGGTCGAGGCCGTCTGGAACCGCTACGCCTCGCCGGCCACGCCGCTGGAGGCGTTCCTGCCGTGGGACCCGGCCGCCGCGGACCCCGCGCTGCTCGCCGGCCAGGTGCTCGCCGAGGCCGCTCCGAACAGCCCGCTGCGTCGCGCCCTCGCCACGCTGGCCGGTGTCCCCGCCCGCCCCGCCCGCCGCGGACGGCACCGCGCACGGCCCTCGCAGACCATCGCCGCCGCGTCCTCCGACGACGTCCGCGACGCCACGGACCCGGGCCGCCCGGCACGTCGCCGTACCCTGATCCCATGGTCAGTTCGCTCGCGCAGGACCCCCTGACGTCGCACCCGGACATCGGAGACGAGGACCGCGCCTGGCTGCAGCGGCTCGTGGGGGACTGGCAGCTCGTGGCAGACCTGGCGCTCGCGGACCTCGTGCTCTGGTGCCCCGTGCCCCGCCGCGACGAGGCCGGAGGGTTCGTCGCGCTCGCCCAGGTCCGGCCCTTCACCGCTCCCACCCTCTTCCACCGCGACATCGTGGGCTCGCGCGCCCGCGCGGACCTGCGGGCCGTCGTCGGGCAGACGTGGCATGGCGGGGAGCGGGCCGAGGGGGCCGGCCCCGTCGAGGCCCCGGGAGGCACGCTGCAGGTGCGTCTGTGGCCGGTGGTCCGCGCCGGGAGGGTCATCGCGGTCGTCTCCGCGCACGCGGACCCGAACGGCCGGCCGGCGCGCTCGGTGATCGAGGAGAACTACAGCCGGACGGCCAGCACCCTGCTGGACATGATGCAGCACGGCCGCTGGCCGGCGCCCGAGGAGCCCTCCGGCCTCTGGGCGGGCGGCACGCCGCGGGTGGGGGACGGCCTCGTCGTGCTCGGGCCGGACTCGGTCGCCGAGTTCACCAGTCCCAACGCGGTCTCCGCCCTGCGCCGGCTGGGCATCGCCTCGACCCTCGAGGGGCACCGGCTCACCGACGTGCTGGCCAGCACCGAGGCCGCCCGCGTTCCCACCGACGAGGGGACGTGGGCGGTGCTCACCGGCCTGCGTGCCGGACGGCGGGAGGTGCAGTCCGGCGGGGCGTCCCTCACGGTGCGCTCCGTCCCCCTGCTCGGTCCGGACGGCTGGCAGGGGGCGCTGCTGCTGCTGCGCGACGTGACCGAGCTGCGCCGCCAGGAGCAGCGTCTGCTCACCAAGGACGCGACCATCCGCGAGATCCACCACCGCGTCAAGAACAACCTGCAGACCGTGGGATCGCTGCTGCGCATGCAGGCGCGGCGCACGTCCTCGCCCGAGGCGGAGCGTGCGCTGCGTCAGGCGATGCAGCGGGTGGACACGATCGCCCTCGTCCACCAGACGCTGAGCGAGGAGATCGAGGACCAGGTCCCCGTGGACGGTCTGCTGCAGCGGCAGTTCCGCCTGGCCGTCGAGGTGGCCGGGGACGGGCGGCCGCTGCAGGTCGCGGTCACGGGTGAGTTCGGTGAACTGCCCTCCCACGTGACCACGCCGCTGGCGCTGGTGCTCAATGAGCTGGCGGCCAACGCCGTCGAGCACGGCACGGCGCCGGGCGGTGGCTGCGTGGGCCTGCACGCCGACCGCGAGTCGACCCCCGCGGGAACGGTGCTGGTCGTGTCCGTGACGGACGGCGGCCCCGCCGCCCCCGACGGATGGGTGCCGGGGGAGTCTCCCCGCGCGGGCGAGGGATCGGGGCTCGGCCTGCGCATCGTGCACTCGCTCGTGGAGGGGGACCTGCGCGGCACCCTGCGCTGGGAGCGGTCCGACGACGGCGGCACGCGCGTCGTGCTGCGACTGCCCCTGACGTGAACCCGGCCGGGCATGACGACGGCCCCGTCGACGAGGTCGACGGGGCCGGTGGTCCGGGTGGGTCAGGAGGCGCGGCGGGCGCGTGCCGCACGGCGCTTCATGGCGCGCCGCTCGTCCTCGCTCATGCCGCCCCAGACGCCCGAGTCCTGGCCGGACTCCATGGCCCACTTCAGGCACGTGTCCACGACCTCACACGAGCGGCACACCGCCTTGGCCTCCTCGATCTGCAGGAGGGCGGGGCCGGTGTTGCCCACGGGGAAGAACAGCTCCGGGTCCTTGTCCAGGCACGCTGCTTTACTGCGCCAATCCATCGGTCCGCTCACTTTCTGTCGGAAGAGCCGGAGCCCGCGGGCGCCGGTGGTCACGGCCTCCGCCGGCGGCGGGCGCGGGGGCCTGCGCGGACGACGCGCGGCACGACCGATACGGAGGGCGACCCTGGTCATTGCAACGGGGACCGCTTTCGTACGAACGCGGCCCCCGGAAATCTTTCGCGTGCCATCCTCGCACGGCCCTCACGAGTGAACAAGAGGTGAATGAGGTGCATCACCGCACCTCCCAGTGAGTCCTTGGTCACACCTGTGCCCGGGGCGGCGCGTCGCCGCGGACCTGGCCCGCGCACCGCCCGGCGTACGGTGGGGGACACGTCCGTCCCCGCAGCCGTCCCGCAGGAGAGGCCCCATGGCACAGTCCCGCCGCCCCGACCCCGTCGCTCCGTCCGAGTCGTCGGGCGCCGACGCGACGACGGTCCCGCCCCGCCCCGGCCGGGGCCTGCCGGTGGCCGTCCTCGTGGTCGCCGCGGCGCTCCTGGCCGAGGCGGGCGCGCTCCTCTGGCTCGCCGTGGACGCGGTGGTGCATGCGGCGGACGGGGTGCTCCCGGCCGGCGCCCGCGTGATGCTGATCGTCATCTACGCGCTGCTCGCCCTGTGGATCCTCGCGACCGCCGTCGCCCTGCTGCGCGGTCGGGCGTGGAGCCGCGGCGCCGCCGTCGCGATCCAGCTCTTCGGTGTGCTCCTGTCGTCATGGCTCTTCAGCGTGGACGCCGCCGCTCTGGGTGGGCCGCTGCTCGCGGTCTCCGGCGTCGCGCTGCTCACACTCTTCACGACGCCGGTCACCCGGCATCTCACCCCCGCCCCGGAGGCCTCGACGGACGCCTGAGCCCCGCCCCGACGACGACGGCGCGCCCCCGGTCGGGGGCGCGCCGTCGTCGTCATCGGGGGGCGTGGTCAGTTCACCGGGCCGGTGAACTTCTCGCCGGGGCCCTTGCCCGGGGCGTCCGGGAACGGGGAGGCCTCACGGAACGCCAGCTGCAGCGAGCGCAGGCCGTCGCGCAGCGGGCCGGCGTGCTGGCTGCCGATCTCGGGGGCCGCGGCCGTGACCAGCCCGGCGAGGGCCGTGATGAGCTTGCGGGCCTCGTCGAGATCGATGAGCTCGCGGGCGTCGGGGGAGTCGGCCAGGCCGCACTTGACGGCGGCGGCGGTCATCAGGTGCACGGCGGTGGTCGTGATGACCTCGACGGCGGGGACCTCGTGGATGTCGCGGATCTCGGCGGGGGCGTCCATGGGGGTGGCGTCCTGGGCCTGACGTTCGTCTGTCATGGTGGTAAGCTTCCCATAGACCACTCGTGGTCCGCGCACGTCCTCGTCATCCGGTGACCCCGGAGCAGGCGTGCACGGGCCAGGAGCAGCAAAGTGGAGGCCTCTCTCCCACCCGCGTCAGCAGGATGTCCGGTTCGCCCCGGGCCGAGTTGCCGGGTCGCCGGTCGGGACCGCCGCGTCGTGGCGCGCACCCCGCACCGAGGGTCCCGTCCGACGGGACCGTGTCGAGGCCTCCGTCTGCGTCCGCGCAGGGGAGGCCTTCCTCGTTTCCGAGGGTCCCTCCGGTGGGCGCGGGATCACCCGTCGTCTCGCACAGAGGAGTACCACCATCAGCGATCCCCGCATCAACGAGCGTATCCGCGTTCCGGAAGTCCGCCTGGTCGGCCCGAACGGCGAACAGGTCGGCATCGTCCGCGTCGAGGACGCCCTCCGGCTCGCCGCCGAGGCGGACCTGGATCTCGTGGAGGTGGCCCCCACGGCCAAGCCTCCGGTGTGCAAGCTGATGGATTTCGGCAAGTACAAGTACGAGGCCGCGGTGAAGGCCCGTGAGTCGCGCAAGAACCAGGTGAACACGGTCCTCAAGGAGGTCCGCTTCCGCCTGAAGATCGACAAGCACGACTACGAGACCAAGACCGGCCACGCCAAGAAGTTCCTGAGCCAGGGCGACAAGGTCAAGGCCATCATCCAGTTCCGCGGCCGTGAGCAGCAGCGTCCCGAGCTCGGCATCAAGCTGCTGCAGCAGTTCGCCGAGGACGTCGCCGAGCTGGGCACCGTCGAATCGCAGCCGCGCCAGGACGGCCGCAACATGGTGATGGTGGTCGGCCCGCTGCGCACCAAGGCCGATGCGCGCGCGGACCAGCGCAAGAACTCGGCCGAGAGCCACCGCGAGCGTCAGGGCGGCGGTTCGCGTCGCGACCAGGCCGCCCGCGAGGCCAAGGAGCGCGCCGCGCAGAAGGCGGCGTCCGACTCCGCCCCGGTGCGGAATTCGGTCGGGGACGCGTTCCCCGAGCAGCTGAAGGCCATGGCCGCCCGGACGCAGGAGAACGCCTCCGCGGCCCCGGCCGAGACGAAGCAGGCGCCGAAGACCCCGGCCCCGGCGGCTCCCCGCCCGGCCACGAAGCCGGCCTCCAGCGCCACGCCCGCATCGTCCCCGAAGCCGGCCGCGACGCCGAAGCCGCAGTCCTCGGCTGCGCCGGCTGCCACGCCGAAGCCGCGGTCCGCCGCCAAGCCGGCCGCGCCGTCGTCGGCTCCGAAGCCGGCGGCCAAGCCGATGCCGGCCCCGCCCAAGCCCGCCGCCCCCCGCGGCGGTGCCCCCAAGCCCGGTCCTCGGGCCTGACCCCCCGGGGTCGCCACAGACCAGCCCGGTCCGCACGGACCGGGGTGACCAGCACTGCCGCGCGCGCCGCGCACGGCAGCGATGAGTGAAGGAGAACGGCAGCCATGCCGAAGATGAAGACCCACAGCGGTGCCAAGAAGCGCTTCCGCGTGACCGGCTCCGGCAAGATCATGCGCCAGCAGGCGAACCGCCGCCACTACCTGGAGCACAAGTCCTCGCGCCTGACCCGCCGTCTCAAGGGCGACCAGCTCGTCTCCAAGGGCAGCATCAAGCAGATCAAGCGGATGCTCGGCATCTGACACCCCCTCCGGCCTCGCCGGAACCCCTTCCTCCTCGGCCGTGACGCGCCAGTGCGCGCCCCGGGGACCACACAGATTGGAGTACGCACGTGGCACGTGTGAAGCGGGCAGTGAACGCCCACAAGAAGCGTCGGACCATGCTGGAGCGCGCCTCCGGCTACCGCGGCCAGCGGTCTCGCCTGTACCGCAAGGCGAAGGAGCAGATGCTCCACTCGTTCACCTACAACTACCAGCACCGCCACAAGCGCAAGGGTGACTTCCGTCGCCTGTGGATCACCCGCATCAACGCGGCCGCCCGCGCCAACGGCATGACCTACAACCGCTTCATGCAGGGCCTCAAGCTGGCCGGCGTCGAGGTGGACCGCCGCATGCTGGCCGAGATCGCCGTCTCCGACGCCGCGACCTTCGCCGTGCTGGTGAAGACCGCCCGCGAGGCGCTGCCCGCGGACGTGAACGCCCCCGCCGTCTCCCGCTGAGCCGGCTCCGGGGCCCTGAGAGCCCCACCACCACGCCCCAGGCGTGAGCACCACCGCCGACGGGGCGGGTCCTCCACCGAGGCCCGCCCCGTCGGCGTCTGCGCACCCGCGCCCCGCCGAACCCGACCAGGAGAGCCCATGACCCCGCCCGCCGAGCCGCTGACCCACCCCCGCGCCGAGCGCGTCCGCGCCGTCGCCGCCCTGGCCGGCCGGCCCGCGCGACGCCGGACCGGCACGTTCCTGGTGGAGGGCCCGCAGGCGTGCCGCGAGGCGCTGCGCGCGCACCTGGGGGAGGGGCCGGCGGGCGCGGCGCGGCAGTGGCCGGCCGGTCGCGTCCTCACCCAGGTCTACGTCTCCGCCGGGCTCGCCGACCGGGACTCGGAGCTGGCGGCCCTCGTGGAGCGGGTGGCCGCCGACGGGCCCGACGGCGGCGAGCGGGTGTTCGTGCGGGAGGCCTCGGACGAGGTCCTGACGGCCATGGCGGACGCGGTGACGGGCCAGGGCGTCGTGGCCGTGGCCCGCGTCCCGGATCAGCCCGCCCTGGAGGACGCGTTCGACGGTGCGGCGCTGGCGGCCGTGCTGTGCCGCGTGCAGGACCCGGGCAACGCGGGGACGGTGCTGCGCGCGGCGGACGCCG
This sequence comes from Micrococcus sp. Mcc89, assembly GCF_024519795.1. Classification (NCBI taxonomy): domain Bacteria; kingdom Bacillati; phylum Actinomycetota; class Actinomycetes; order Micrococcales; family Micrococcaceae; genus Micrococcus; species Micrococcus sp. Mcc89. The sequence goes on from NZ_JALJRI010000023.1 coordinate 14,590, forward strand.
CGGGCGCGGACGCGGTGGTGCTCACCGCCGGATCGGTGGACCCGTTCAATCCGAAGGTGGTCCGCTCCACCGCCGGGTCCCTGTTCCACCTGCCCGTGCTCGCGGGGGTGCAGGCGGAGGACGTGGCGGTGGCTGCCCGGGCGGCGGGTCTACAGGTGTGGGCCGCCGACGGCCACGGGTCCGATCGACTGGACGCCCTGTCCCCGGCGTCGCTGGGGGCGCGCACCGCCTGGCTGTTCGGCAATGAGGCCCAGGGCCTGGACGAGGCGGAGCTGGCCCTGGCGGAGCGCCGGGTGGCCGTGCCCCTCTACGGCGCCGCGGAGTCCCTGAACGTGGGCACGGCGGCCACGGTGTGCCTCTACGCCTCGGCGATGGCCTCGCCGACCACGCGGGACTGAACGCACACGCCAGAAGGGGCGGGGATCCGTGAGGATCCCCGCCCCTTCTGGGGTCGACCCGGCGGGTGCCGGGTCAGCCGATGTCAGCTCAGACGCGGGTGCCGCGGCGGCTGGTGATGGCCTGCCAGATGAAGGCCACGATGACGCCGCCGATCACAGACCAGATGAGCGTCTGCCAGCTGAACGCGTCGCCGAGCCCTTCCCCGCCGAGCAGGGTGGAGATCCAGCCACCGAGAACGGCACCCAGGAGGCCCGTGATGAGGGCACCCAGCCAGCCGGAGCCCTGTCGCCCCGGAAGAATCAGGCGAGCGATGGCACCGGCGATGAGGCCGATAATGATCCAAGCGATGATGGTGAACATGCTGATGTTCCTTTCGAGTTGCGGATGATGACGTACGGAAAGGAGCTTAGCCAAGCCGATTCCACCTGTGCCACCTCTGACGGCCCGCTACCCCTCGATCGCGAGGTCAGCCGCCCGTGGACCGAGCGCGCCGCACGCGATTCACACGGTGGCGGCGGAGGGGCCGTCGTGCGGGACGGCGCCGACGGCGGGGGTGCGTCGGACCAGCAGGAGCGCGAGGACGAGGCCGCCGAGGGCAATGGCGGCACCGATGAGCGGCGGGGTCCTCAGGGAGGCTCCGGCGCCGATCGCGGCCGCGCCGACCCAGGCCCCCATGGCGTTGGCCATGTTCAGTGCGGAGTGGTTCAGGGAGCCCGCCAACTGCGGCGCGGTGGGGGCGGAGTCCACCAGCAGCACCTGCAGGGACGGGGCGATCCCGGAGCCGCTGACGGCCACCAGGAAGAGGAAGACCACCATCACGGGCGCCCACTGCGCGGTCAGGCCGACGCCCAGAAGGAAGACGGCGCTGAGTGCGAAGCTCAGACGCAGCGTGCGCACCGGGTCGCGGTCCGTGAGGGCGCCGCCGACGAGCGTGCCGACGACCATGCCCACCCCGTAGAGGGCCAGGACGGCGGGCACCCACCGCTCATCGAGGCCGGACACCGTGGTCAGCAGGGGGGCGATGTAGGTGTAGAGGGCGAACATGCCGGCGAAGCCGAGGACGCCGACGGCCACCGTGGCCCACAGGCGCCCGGACGCCAGGCCGCGCAGCTCGCGGCGCACGGACGCCCCCTCGGGCGCCGGGACCGGCGGCACGAGCCATGCGGTGGCGGCCACGCACAGGGCCGCGCACGTCGCCACGATGACGAACATCCAGCGCCAGCCCGCGCTCTGGCCCAGGGCGGTGGCGGCCGGGACGCCGAGCACGTTGGCCACCGACAGGCCCGCCATCACCCATGCGACGGCCTGGCCACGGCGGGCGGGCCCGGCCAGGTCCGCGGCGGCCAGGGCGGCCGCCGAGAAGTAGGCCCCGTGGGGCAGGCCGCAGATGAAGCGGGCGGCCATCATGGTGGCCGCGTCCGGGGCGAGGAAGGCGGCCACGTGGCCCGCGAGGAAGAGCAGCATCAGCACGATGCTGGTGAGTCGTCGGTCCACCCGGGCGAAGGCGGCCGCCAGCAGCGGGGCGCCGACGACCACGCCGAGGGCGTACATCGAGATGAGCACGCCGCCGGCCTCCAGCCCGATGCCCAGGTCCGCCACGGCCTGGGGGAGCAGCCCCATGATCGCGAACTCCGTGGTGCCGATCGCGAAGCTGCCCAGGGCCAGCGCGAGGATGGCCGGCAGCAGACGCACGCGGCGGCCGCCCAGCAGCGCGCCGGGGCCCGTCGGCGCGGTCGGTGGGATGGACGGGTCCGGGCGCGTCGGACGCGGGGCGCGGGGGGAACGGTCGTGGGCGCCGTCGGCGGCGGGAGTGGGGGTGGGCACCGACCCAGCCTACGGACTCCGGTCTGCGGGGGCGGGGGCCTCGCTAGCCTGGGCTCATGACCTCCGCCACACCTGCTCGCCCCGTGCTCCCTGCCAGCCCGACGACGTCGCCCCGGGACGGTGCGCGACCGCGGCTGGTCGTGGGGCTCGCGCTGCTCGACGATGCGGCCGCGCCGACCCGCCTGCTGGCGGCCCGCCGCAGCGCGCCCGCCGCGCTGCGGGGACTCTGGGAGTTCCCCGGGGGCAAGGTCGAGCCGGGGGAGGGTGCCCAGGAGGCGCTGCTGCGGGAGTGTCGGGAGGAGCTCGGGGTCGCCGTGCGGCTCGGCCCCGAGGTGGCGGCGCCGGAGCCGGCCGGGTGGGAGCTGGCCAACGGCGCCCGGATGCGGGTGTTCTGGGGCGTCCTGGCGGAGGAGGGGGCGAGGCCCCGAGCCCTGCAGGACCACGATCTGCTGGCGTGGCTGCCGCTCGCCGGGCCGGGCGTGCGGCACCTGGACTGGATCCCGGCGGACCGGCCGATCGTGGCCGAGGTGCTCCGTGGCGCCGCCACGGCGTTCTCCGCGGGGCGCTGAGTCGACACGCGGCCGGCCGCGCCCCGCGGACCGGTCAGAACAGCGCGGGCTGCGCCGCCGGAGCGGAGGGCCGGGGTGCCGGGGTGCGCCGGGCCGTGGGACCGTCCTCGCGCCGGATGCCGTGGGCGCCGCCGCGGGCCAGGCCGTGCCGTGCGGCGGCCTCCCCGGCCACCCGGGTGAGCATGCGACGGTACGACTCGGGCGCGTAGGCGGACCGGGCGTACATCTGCTCGTAGCCGGCCAGCAGATCCGGGTGCTCACGGCGGATCCAGTCCAGGTACCACTCCTTCGCGCCCGGCCGCAGGTGCAGGGCGCCCGGCATGACGCGCGCGGCTCCGGCGTCCGCCAGCGCGCGCATGAGGGCGTCGATCTCGCGGTCCCCGTCCGTGAGCCACGGCAGCAGAGGCATGGCCATGACGGTGACGTCCGCACCCGCGGCGGCGAGCCGCTCGATCAGGCGCAGGCGTGCGGTCGGCGACGGCGTGCCCGGCTCGACCGCGGCGGCGATGGCGGGATCGAGCATCGCCAGGGACAGCGAGACCTGCACGGGCACCTGACGCGAGGCCGCCTGCAGCAGGGGCACATCCCGCGCGAGCAGGGTCCCCTTGGTCAGCACGGAGAACGGGGTGCCGGAATCCGCCAGGGCGCGGATGATCCCGGGCATCAGCGCGTAGCGGCCCTCGGCCCGCTGGTACGGGTCCGTGTTGGTCCCCAACGCCACCGCCTCGCGGCCCCACGTGGGCCGGGCGAGCTCGGCGCGCAGCACCTCGGCGACGTTGACCTTCACGACGATCTGCCGGTCGAAGTCGGCCCCGGCATCGAGCTCGAGGAAGGTGTGGGTGCTGCGGGCGTAGCAGTACCGGCAGGCGTGGGTGCAGCCGCGGTACGGGTTCACGGTCCAGCGGAACGGCATGGCCGAGGCGGACGGCACCGAGTTCAGTGCGGTCTTGGCGACCACCTCATGGAAGGTGACGCCCGCGAACTCCGGGGTGGTGACACTCCGCTGCAGGTCCGAGAGCGGCAGCAGGGCGGCGGAGCCGGCCGGTGTGCCGGCCGTCGCCCGCTGGGCTCCGCCCTCGGACCGCAGGGTCTGCGCTTCCCATCGCATGGCCAGAAGTAGAACACATGTTCGAATCGACCCGCAAGCGTGTTCGAGTCCGGGCGTGGCGCGGGCGCCCAGACGCGCCTACCGTGGTCGCCATGACCTCCCCTGCACCCGCCCCGGTAACCCGCGTCCTGCTCACGGGCTTCGAGCCCTTCGGCGGGGATGTCCACAACCCGTCGACCGCCGCCGCACGGGACGCCGTGGGCATCCTGGCGGACCGGGGTGTGACGGCCGAGGCGGTCGAGCTGCCGTGCGCGTTCGGCGCGGCCGGGCCTGCCCTGACCGCGGCCCTCGACCGGGTCCGGCCGGAGGTGGCGATCGCCGTCGGGCTGGCAGGCGGCACGGCGGCGGTGCGGGTCGAGCGGGTGGCCGTGAACCTGCAGGACGCCCGGATCCCGGACAACGCGGGGGACCAGCCCGTGGACCGGCCCGTGCGCGCCGACGGGCCCGCGGCCCTGTTCGCCACCCTGCCCGCCAAGCGTGCCGTCGCCGCGATCCGGGCGGCCGGCGTCGCCGCGGAGCCGTCCCTGTCCGCGGGCGCGTTCGTGTGCAACCACGTCATGTACTCGCTCCTCGACGCCCCCGGCACCGCCCGGGCCGCCGGTTTCATCCACGTGCCGTGGGACGCCGAGCACCGCCCGACGCCGGACACCCCGGCCCTGCCCGCGGCCGACCTGGCGCGCGCGGTGGCCGAGGCCGCCCTGACGGCGCTGGCCGGCGGCCCCGACCTCGACGTCCCCGGCGGCACCCTGCACTGACCCCCGGACCCGTCAGCGGCGGCGCCGCAGGCCGCGGACCACGGGCCGCTCGACGTAGCCGCCCAGGGCCAGGCCCGCGCGTCGTTCGAAGACGTTGCGCGACGCCGGGTCCCCGGTCCGCCACGTCGACCACGCCGCCGCCAGCGCGTACGCCGGCAGGAAGGGCAGACCCAGCAGGAGGGCGTACTGGTCCGCATGGCCGGCCTCGTGCCGCCACAGCGCGGGCGTCATGCGCAGGCCGGGGCGGGTGAACACGACGTCGCCGACCGTGAACGCGGCCCCGCCCGGGAACCGGTGCGTCCAGCCGCGGGCCTCGACCAGCCCGTGCGGCCCGGGCTGCAGCGCGCAGCCGGCGACGACGGCGCCCACCAGCCCCAGCGGCGTCGCCAGGTTCACCAGGTTCCACAGCCCGCGCGCCCGCACGTGCGCCGGAGGCGACGGCCGGGAGGGGGCCGCGGTCATGGCCGCGCCGTGGGTCCGGTGCCACAGGCGGGGGACCCAGACGCGGGGACGTCGAAGTAGAGCGGGGCATGGGCGGCGCAGCCCGGGTTGAACGGCGCCCCGCAGGCCGGGCACGCGGGATCGGCGGTGGCCTCGAGGGAGAGGTACGCGGTCACGCTCAGCTCGGTGCGGCACACCCCGCACAGCACATGCGGCCGGTCGAAGTCGTCGGCGGGCACCGGCACGGCCGGGTGGTCGGTGAGCTCCGCGTGGCAGCGGTGGCAGGACCAGTACGCGGGGCAGCAGGCGAAGCGCAGGGCGACGACGTCCCGCGCCGTGGCGTAATGGGCGCAGCGGGTCTGCGCGTCCAGGCCCACGCCCCGCAGCAGCGGGTCGGTGCCGTCGAGGGAGTCCGGGGCGGTCATGCGCCTCAGCCTAGGCCGAGCGCGCCCGGGGCGGACACTAGACTGACGGGCGTCCCACCGTCCCCCATGCGAAGGTCGTTGCCCTGATGACACCCAGCCCCGAGACCGGCGCGGAGCCCACCGCGCCCGTGGCGGAGATCTCCCCCGTGGACGCGGAGGCGGTGGAGGCCGCCGTGCAGGCCGCGCTCGCCGCGTACGAGGCCGCGGCGGACCTCGATGAGCTCAAGGCCGCCCGCCTGGCCCACACCGGCGACCGGGCCCCCCTGACTCTCGCGAACAAGGCGATCGGCGCCCTGCCCAAGGAGCGCAAGGCGGAGGCCGGCAAGCTCATGGGCGCCGCACGCGGCCGCCTGGGCAAGGCCCTGGCCGCCCGCACCGAGGTGCTCGAGGCGGAGCAGGCCGCGCGGATCCTGCGCGAGGAGACGGTGGACGTGACCACCGCGGTCCGTCGCCGCCGCGTCGGCGCCCGTCACCCGCTCTCGCTGACGATGGACCGCGTCTCGGAGATCTTCGTCGGCATGGGCTGGGAGATCGCGGAGGGCCCCGAGCTCGAGTCCGAGTGGTTCAACTTCGACTCCCTCAACTTCGCGCCGGACCATCCGGCCCGCGAGATGCAGGACACCTTCTTCGTGGCCCCGGCCGAGGCCCACCTGCTGCTGCGCACCCACACCTCCCCGGTGCAGATGCGCTCCCTGCTCGAGCGGGGCGCCCCCACCTACGTGCTGTGCCCGGGTCGCACCTTCCGCACGGACGAGCTGGACGCCACGCACACCCCGGTGTTCCACCAGTTCGAGGGCCTGGCCGTGGACAAGGGCCTGACCATGGCCCACCTGCGCGGCACCCTCGAGTACTTCGCCCGCCAGATGTTCGGGGCCGAGGCGGCCATCCGCCTGCGCCCGAACTTCTTCCCGTTCACCGAGCCCAGCGCCGAGCTGGACATCTGGCACCCCGGCGCCAAGGGCGGGCCCCGCTGGATCGAGTGGGGCGGCTGCGGCATGGTGCACCCGAATGTGCTGCGCGCCGCGGGCCTGGACCCGGAGGAGTACTCCGGGTTCGCGTTCGGCATGGGCGTGGAGCGCACGCTCATGTTCCGCAACGAGGTCCCGGACATGCACGACATGATCGAGGGCGACGTCCGCTTCTCCCAGCACTTCGGAATGGAGGTCTGATCCATGCGCATCCCCCTGGACTGGCTGCGGGAGTTCGTCCCCGTGCCCGCGGAGCACCGTGCCGAGGACGTGATGGCCGACCTCGTCCGCGTCGGCCTCGAGGAGGAGGACGTCCACCGTCCGGCCGCCGAGCTGCAGGGCCCGATCGTCGTCGGGCAGGTGCTCTCCAAGGAGCCCGAGCCGCAGAAGAACGGCAAGACCATCAACTGGTGCTCCGTGCGGGTGGTTCCCGAGGGCGCCGCCCAGCCGCTCACCGGCGAGGGGATCGAGTCCTCCGGCGTGCAGGGCATCGTGTGCGGCGCCCACAACTTCGAGGTCGGGGACAAGGTCGTCGTGGCCCTGCCCGGCGCGGTGCTGCCCGGCGACTTCCGCATCAGCCCCCGCAAGACCTACGGCCACGTCTCGGCCGGCATGATCGCCTCCAGCACGGAGCTGGGCATGGGCGACGACGGCACGGACGGGATCATCGTGCTCGGCGACCTCGGGCTCGACCCCGAGCCGGGCACCGACGCCCGGGACGTCCTGGACCTGCACGGCGAGGCCGCCGAGATCAACGTGACGCCCGACCGCGGCTACGCGTTCTCGATGCGCGGCGTCGCGCGCGAGTACGCGCACGCCACCGGCGTGCCCTTCACGGACCCGGCCGCCGCCGTCCACCCGCCCGCGGCCGACGACGCCGGCCCGGCCGTCCGCATCGACGACGACGCGCCGATCCACGGCGAGCCCGGGGCCACCCGCTTCGTGGCCCGCACGGTCTCCGGCGTGGACGCGACCCGCCCGACCCCGCCGTGGCTGGCCGCGCGCCTGCGCCTGGCCGGCATCCGCACCATCTCCCTGCCGGTGGACATCTCCAACTACGTCATGTGGGAGCTGGGCCAGCCCCTGCACTTCTACGACGCGGACACGCTCTCCGGCGAGATCGTGGTGCGCCGCGCGCGGGCCGGAGAGACTCTGACCACCCTCGACGGCAAGGAGCGCGAGCTCGACGCGGAGGACCTGCTCATCACGGACGACTCCGGCCCCATCGGCCTGGCGGGCGTCATGGGCGGGGCCGCCACCGAGGTCACGGACGCCACCACCACGATCGTGGTCGAGTCCGCGAACTTCGACCCCGTGTCGATCGCGCGTACGCGGCGCCGGCACCGCCTGCCCTCGGAGGCGTCGAAGCGCAACGAGCGCGGCGTCGACTGGGAGATCGCCGACGAGGCGGCCGAGCGGGCCGTCCAGATGCTCGTCGAGCTCGCCGGCGGCACCGCCGAGCCCGGGGTCACCGACGTCGGGACGCGGCCGCAGCCGGCCGTCGTCGAGATGGCCGCCGACTTCCCCTCCGCCCTGGTGGGCGTGGCGTACACGACCGACGAGGTCGTGGTGACGCTGGGGGCCCTGGGGGCCGAGGTGACCGTCGCCGAGGCCGCCGCCGACGTCGCCCCGCGGCTGACCGTGACCGCGCCGTCGTGGCGCACGGACCTGCGCATCCCCGAGGACCTCGCCGAGGAGGTCGCGCGCCTGCGCGGCTACGACGCGATCCCCTCCGTGGTGCCCGTGGCCCCGCCGGGCCGCGGCTTCACCCGCCGCCAGGCCCAGCGTCGCCGCGTGTCGGCCGCGCTCGCGGCCGCGGGACTCACCGAGGTGCTCGCCTACCCGTTCGTCTCCGAGGAGCAGAACCGGCGTTTCGGGGCGGACTCGGACGCGCAGGGCCAGGCCCTGGCGATGGTGGCCCTGGCCAATCCGATCGCCTCCCAGTACCGGTACCTGCGCCTGTCGCTGCTGCCGGGCCTCGTCGAGACCGCGCGCCGCAACCTCGGACGCGGCTTCCGCGATCTGGCGCTGTACGAGATGGGGCTGGTCTTCCTGCCCGGCGCGCAGCTGGGCTCGGCGACGATCCCCCCGCGCGCGGTCCACCCCTCCGCCGAGGTCCTCGCCGACCTCGAGGCCGGCATCCCCGCTCAGCCGTGGCACGTGGCCGGTCTGTACGCCGGGCACGACTCGGCGCCCGGGCCGGACCACGACCCCCGCCCGGTGGACTGGCAGGACGCGATCGCCGGGGCCCTCGACGTGGCCGACGTCCTCGGCGTCGAGCTGACCGTCCGGCAGGGCCGGCACCACGCGTTCCACCCGGGCCGGGTGGCCGAGCTCGTCGTCGTGACCGAGCACGGGGACCGGGTGGTGGGCGTCGCCGGCGAGCTGCACCCGCAGTGGCTCGAGGCCGAGGACCTGCCCGCCCGCACGAGCGTGTGGGAGCTGGACCTGGACGCGCTGTGCGCCGCGGCCCCCGAGATCGTGGTCGCCGCACCGCTGTCCACGTTCCCCGTGAGCACGCAGGACGTGGCGCTCGTGGTGGACGAGGCCGTCGTGGCCGGGGACGTGCGCGCGACCCTCGCCGAGGGTGCCGGGGAGCTGCTCGAGGCCGTCGAGCTGTTCGACGTCTACCGGGGCGCGGGCGTGCCGGAGGGGCGGAAGTCCCTCGCGTTCTCCCTGCGCTTCCGCGCCCCTGACCGCACGCTCACCGCGGAGGAGGTCTCCGAGGCCCGCGCCGCGGCCACCGCGCTCGCGGCGCAGCGGCACGGGGCGGTCCAGCGCTGACCGTGTCCGTCGCGACCGGCCCGTGGGGCCTGACCTCGGCCGTCCCCGCCTCGGCGGGGGCGGCCGACGCCGTCTCCGCGCTGCTCGGTCAGGTGCGCACCGCCCTGACGGCGGCCTGGGGCGTGCCGGTGGGGCCGCTCGGGCTCCGGCACGCCTGCCCGCGCTGCGGCTCGGCCGCGCACGGCGTCCCCGCGCTGACCGGCCTGCCCCCCGGCCGGGTCGCCCTCGTCTCGTTCACGCGCGTCCGGATGCCCGGCACTGAGGACCGGGCTCGGATCGGGGCGTGGTGGGCGCCGGCACGGCCCGCCGACGGGCTCGGCCTCGGGGTGGACGTCGAGCGGGCGGACGCCGCGGCCTTCGCGGACGAGGACGGCCTGGGCGGGGTGGGCTTCTCGACGGCGGAGCGCGCCCGGGTGCGGGAGCTTCCCGCCCCCGAGAGGCCCGCCGCGCGGGCCCGGCTGTGGACGCGGAAGGAGGCGCTCGTGAAGGCCGCCGGCACCGGCTTCACGGGCGACCCCGCCGCCGTCGACGCACTGACCGTGCCGGCCGACGTCGTGCTGGTGGACCTCACCGACCGGCTGCCGGGCGGTCTCCTCGGGGCGCTGGCGCTGCGGGGCCGCTGAGTCGACCGCGCGGGCGCCTCAGCCCGGGAACGGCGGCAGCTCGGGCCGCAGCGTCCACGCGTCGAAGAGCTCGTCCACCTGCGCTCGGCTCACCCCGGCGTGCGGGGCCCACGCGTGCACGTGCGTGCGCAGCCCCAGGGAGTCGACGGTGCCGAACCGGTGCTCCCGCACCCAGGCGCGCAGCATGGAGCCGAAGAGGTCCGTGCCCAGCAGGTGCCGCAGCGCCTCCACGGTGAGCGCGCCGCGCTTGTACACCCAGTCCTCGAACATCTCCTCCGGCCCGGGCTCGGCCAGCGCCTGCTCCACCGGGTGCGCGGCCAGCTTCTGCCAGGCCCGCCGCGCCATCGAGGTGATGCTGGACCGCCCCGAGGCCTCGGCCCACAGCCACTCGGACCAGCAGGCGAAGCCCTCGTGCAGCCACAGGTCGGACCAGCGGCCCAGGGTCACGGCGTTGCCGAACCACTGGTGGGACATCTCGTGGGCGATCAGCCGCTCGGACTCCCACGAGCCGTCCAGGTGGTTGGTGCCGAACAGCGACATGCTCGCGGCCTCGAGCGGGATCTCGAGCTCCTCGTCGGCCACGACCGCGGTGTAGTCCTCGAATGGGTATGGCCCGTAGGCGTCGATGAACGTGGCCATCATGGCCGGCTGGGGGGCAAGGGCCCGGAGGGCCCGCTGCTCGGTCCGCGGGGAGACCACGAGGCGCAGCGGCGGCAGGCCCTCGGCGGGAGGGGCGGCGTCCACGAGCCGGTAGCGGCCGATCTGCACGCTGAGCAGGTAGGCGGGCACGGGCTGGTCGAGCCGCCACCGCCACGTGACCCGCGAGCCGCGCGTGCGCACGGGCGCGCCCACGCCGTTGGCGACGGGCAGGTAGCCCGCGTCGCAGGTGAGGGTGATCTCCGCCGTCGAGCGGGAGGTGGGGGAGTCCACGCACGGCAGCCACGTGGAGGCGCCGTGGGGCTGCCCGGCCACGAGCACGCCGTCCGTGAGCTCCTCCCAGCCGATCGTGCCCCACGGGCTGCGCCGCAGCGTGGGCGTGCCCGCGTAGACCACGGTCAGCTCCACGAGCGTGCCCTCCGGCCGGCTCTCGTCCAGGTCGACGACGAGGCGGCTCGGGGCGCGGCCCGGCTGGGTGAACGAGGAGGCGACGGCGCGGCCGTCGACGACGGCGTCCACCCGGGACACGCGCAGCCGGTACAGGTCCAGCTCGATGCGGCGGCTCTGCTTCGTCAGGCGCACGCGCAGGACGGCGGTGCCGGAGACCCGGTTCGCGGCCAGGCGCACGTCGAGGTCCAGTGCGATGTGCTCGACGGTGGCGGCGTCGGTGCCGACGCCCGGGACGTAGGGATCGGTGCTCATGCTTCCTCTCGGGAGGGGGTGGCCGCGGCGGCGGGGTCGCCGTCGGGACGACGCCACGGGGAGACCGGGTTGCCGAGCCACCACGTGCCGGCGGGCAGCTCCTCGCCGCGCATCACGAGGGACCCGGCACCGACGGTGGTGCCGCGGCCCAGGCGGGCGGCGGGCAGCACCACGGAGTGGGGGCCGAGGGTGGCGCCGTCCTCCAGGACGACGGCGTCCAGGGACATCACGCGGTCGTGGAACAGGTGGGTCTGGACGACGCAGCCGCGGTTCACGGTGGCGCCGTCGCCGAGCTCCACGAGGTCGGCCTCGGGCAGCCAGTAGGACTCGACCCAGGCGCCGTGGCCGATGCGGGCGCCCATCGCGCGCAGGAACCAGACCAGGGCGGGGGTGCCGGCCGCGGCCCGGCTGAACCACGGGGCGGCGAGGAACTCGGTGAAGGTGTCCGCGACCTCGTTGCGCCAGATGAACGAGGACCACAGCGGGTGCTCGCCCGCGCGGATCCGGCCGACGAAGACCCGCTTGGCGAGCACGGTCAGGCTCGCCGCGACCGCGCCGGCCGCGAGCAGGACGACGCCGCCCAGGACGAAGGCCAGCGCCCACGTGCCGACCGCGATGAGGGCGGCCAGCGTCGCGCCGACGGCGAGGGACAGGGCCACGTGCAGCCACACCGGGATCGCGCGCAGCAGCTCCCAGGCGGTGCGGGCGGCCTTGAGTCGGGCCGGCGGGTCGTAGGTGAGGGCGGCGTCTGCGGTGACCTCGTTGCGGCGCAGGCGCACGGGCGGGGAGCCCATCCAGGACGTGCCCGCCTTGGTCTTGGCCGGGGTGGTGGACAGCACCGCCACGAGCGAGTCGCGGCGCAGGGTGCGGCCGCCGGGCACCATGCCGGAGTTGCCCACGAACGAGCGCTTGCCGACCTTCGCGGGGGCCACGTGCATCCACCCGCCGTCGAGGGAGTAGGAGGAGACCATCGTGTCGTCGGCGAGGAACGCGCCGTCGCCCACGCGGGTCATGCAGGGCAGGAGCACCACGGTGGAGGCCTCGACGCCGCGGCCCACCTCGGCGCCCAGCAGGCGCAGCCACGTCGGCGTGAAGCGGGAGGCGTAGATCGGGAACAGCTGGTCGCGGGCGGCGTCGAGGACGCGCTCGGTGGCCCACACCTGCCAGCCGACCCGGGAGCGCACGGGGTGGTGCCCCTCCGTGATGCCGAGCGCGAGCAGGCGCACGGTGACGAGCACGAGCAGCATCTGGGTCAGGAACCAGACGCCGGCCACCAGGGGGCTTGCGGCCAGCAGGCGCGCCGCGGTGGTCCCGACGGCGGCCAGCGGCCCCGCCTCCGGGGCCGGCGGCCACCAGGTCAGCGACCACGCGGCCACCGCGGCCGCCGCGGCGGCGGAGACGAGCGGAAGGAGGGAGATGAGGGTCGAGAGGACGGTCGCCATCAGGCGCCAGCCCGGGGTCTCCCGCGGCGCCTCGGCGGGGCCGCGGGACTTCACCTTGCCCACCTTGACGGCGGGGGAGCCGGCGTGGCGCTGGCCGCCGCGCACCCGCCCGGCGACGGTGGACCCGGCCTCGACGTGCGCCCCGGCGCCGACCTGGGCGCCCGGCAGGAGCGTGGAGCGGGCGCCCACGACGGCGTCCGCGCCGATGCGCACCTCGCCGAGCCGGACGACGTCGCCGTCGACCCAGTAGCCGGACAGGTCCACCTCAGGCTCGATCGCGGCGCCCTCCTCGACCGTGAGCATGCCGGTGACCGGTGGCACGGTGTGCATGTCCACGTCCTTGCCGATCCGGTTGCCCAGCAGTCGCGCGTAGGCGGGCACCCACGTGGCGCCGGCCAGCGAGTAGGGGTCCACGAGGTCGCTGATCTGCTGGGCGAGCCACAGGCGCAGGTGGACGCGGCCACCGCGCGGGTAGGACCCGGGGCTCACGCCGCGCAGCAGCAGCCGGGCCGTCGCGGCGGTGAGCAGCATGCGGCCGGGCACGGTCACCACCAGCAGACCGGCCACGATCAGCACCCACCACGGCACGGTGGGCAGCCCGGGCGCGAGCCCGGAGAGCGTCAGCAGGTTCAGGGCCAGGCCGGTCCACACGCCCAGGCGCAGGGCGGGCAGGACGAACACGGGCAGTCCCACGAGGGTCTGGACCCACTGGGTGCGGTGGCGGGTGCGGTCGACGTGCCGGTCGTGCACCTCGATGCCGCGGGGGCCGTCGTCGCCCACGACGGCGGCCACGAGGGCCCCGGCGGTGGGGTTGCGGTAGACGTCCTGGACGGTCACGGCCGGGTGGCGCAGGCGCAGGCGGGCCACGAGCTGGGCAGCGGCGAGCGAGCCGCCGCCGGCCTCGAAGAAGTCGGTGTCGGCGTCCTTGGGGGGCGCGCCGAGCACGTCCGCCCACTGGCGCAGCACCCAGCCGTCGGCGGTGTCCTCGTTCGGCTGGGGCGCGTCCTCGTCCACCTCGGCGCCGGGCAGGGGCCACGGCAGCGCGTGGCGGTCCACCTTGCCGGAGGTCTTCGTGGGCAGGGAGTCCACGACGGCCAGCCGGGGCACGAGGGCGGCCGGCAGCTCCGCCGCGAGGTGCTCGCGGGCCATGTGCAGGTCGAGCTCGGCCTCGGGGTCCGCGGGGACGAGGTAGCCGACGAGGATCTGGTGGCCCGCCGGGGTGGTCTGCACGGCCGCGGCGCCGCCGTGGACGCCGGGCAGGGCCTGGAGGGCCGCGTCCACCTCGCCGAGCTCGATGCGGCGGCCGCCGAGCTTCACCTGGTCGTCGGCGCGGCCGACGAACAGCAGGCCCTCCGGCTCGAAGACCACGAGGTCACCGGAGCGGTAGGCACGCTCCCAGCCGAGGGAGGGCATGGGGGCGTACTTCTCGGCGTCCTTGGCCGGGTCGAGGTAGCGGGCCAGGCCGACGCCGCCGATGATCAGCTCGCCCGTCTCGCCCTCGGCCACGGGCAGCGTGGTCTGCGGGTCGACGACGGCCAGGTCCCAGCCGTCCAGGGGCAGGCCGATGCGGACCGGGCCGAGACCCGTGAGCGGGGCCGCGCACGCGACGACGGTGGCCTCCGTGGGGCCGTAGGTGTTCCAGACCTCGCGGCCGTCCTCCGCCAGGCGCGCGGCGAGCTCGGGCGGGCAGGCCTCGCCGCCGAAGATCAGCAGCCGGACGTTGTCCATGGCCTCGGTGGGCCACATCGCGGCGAGGGTCGGCACGGTGGACACGGCGGTGATGCGCCGCTCGGCGAGCCACGGGCCGAGGTCCATGCCGGAGCGCACGAGCGAGCGGGGGGCCGGGACCAGGCACGCACCGTGACGCCAGGCGAGCCACATCTCCTCGCACGAGGCGTCGAACGCGACGGACAGTCCCGCCAGCACGCGGTCGCCCGGGGCGAGCGGATCGTCCGCCAGGAAGATCCGCGCCTCGGCGTCCACGAAGGCCGCGGCCGAGCGGTGGCTCACCGCCACGCCCTTGGGGGTGCCCGTCGAGCCAGAGGTGAAGATGATCCACGCGTCGTCCTCGAGCCCGGGGGCGCGGGCCTCCGCGGCCGGGTCCGCGGTGTGCTCGGGGTGCGGGGCGTAGACCCGCTCGTCGGTGAGGACGCCGGCCACCTTCGCCTCGCCGAACACGAGGCGGGCGCGCTCCTCCGGATCGTCCGCGTCCACGGGGACGTAGGCCGCGCCGGCGGCGAGCACGCCGAGGATCGAGACGTACAGCGCGGCCGTGCCCGAGGCGATCCGCACGCCGACCCGGTCTCCCGCCCGCACGCCGGCGGCCCACAGGTGGCGGGCGGTCTCGTCGACGCGCTCCCGCAGCTCCGCGTACGTCAGCGGCTCGACGCCGTCGTCCAGGGCGGTCGCGTCCGGGTGCTCGCGCGCCGTGGCGTCGAAGAGCTCCACGAGCGTCCGGGCGGGCGGGGTGCGCTCGGAGCCGGGCAGCTGCGGCCGATGCGGCGCGCCCGCGGGGTCGAGGGGGACGGAGGGCGGGGTGGGCGCGGCGGACGAAAGGGACACAGGGGCCTCCGGGGGTGTGAGCGGCAAACCGAGGGTCGGACGCGGACCAGGCCGCAGCGGGACATTCTATGCCCCGCCCGCGGCCGCGCGGGGCGCCTGGAAGGCACCGGGCGGGTCCGGCTCAGGACAGGGTGAGCAGCACCTTGCCCGTCGTCGACCGGGACTCGAGTGCGGCGTGCGCGGCGGCCGCGTCCGCCAGCGGGAAGCGCTCGCCGATCCGTACGTCGAGCTCGCCGGAGGCCCACGCCCCGAACACCTCTCCACCACGCCAGCGGGTCTCCTCGCCCGTGCGCGTGTAGTGCACCAGCGAGGGCCGGGTGACGTACAGCGAGCCGGCCGCGTTGAGCCGCTGCAGGTCGAAGGGGGGCACCTGCCCGGAGGCCCCGCCGAAGAGCACGAGTGTGCCGCGCACGCGCAGCACCTCGAGCGAGGTGTCGAAGGTGTCCTTCCCCACGCCGTCGTACACGGCGTGCGCGCCCTCGCCGTCGGTCAGCTCCGCCACCGTGGCGGCGAGGTCCGGATAGTCCACCGCGGCGACGGCGCCCGCGCCCCGGGACAGCTCCCGCTTCTCCTCCGTGGACGCCGTGGTGACCACGCGGGCGCCGCGGGCCGTCGCGAGCTGGGTGAGCAGGAGCCCCACCCCGCCGGCACCGGCCGTCACGACCACCGTGTGGCCCTCCTCCACCGGGAAGGTGGACCGGCAGAGGTAGTGGGCCGTCATGCCCTGCAGCGGAAGGGCGGCGGCCTCGGCCAGGTCGATGCCCTCCGGGACGGTGAGGAGACGATCCGCGGGGGCGGTGAAGTGCTCGGCGTACGCACCGGTGGCCGTCGCGGTGGCGACACGGGCCCCCAGGAGCCCGGCGTCCACGCCCTCGCCGAGCGCGACGACCTCGCCGGAGCCCTCCGTACCGGGGGTGAAGGGCAGGTCCATCGTGTAGACCCCGGAGCGCTGGTACGTCTCGATGAAGTTCAGGCCCGCCGCGGCGGTGCGCACCAGCACGTGCCCCGGCGCGGGGGAGGGCACCTCCGTCTCGGTCCACTGCAGGACCTCGGGGCCGCCCGTGGCGGACACGACGACGGCGTGGTGGGTGCGGGGGACGGCGGGGGTGTTCGCAGTGGTCATGGCCCCACTCTAGGAGCGGGCCGGGCCATCCGGCCCGGCCCGAGGGACCCGAGGCGCCGCATAGATATTCGGTGCAACGCATATCTGCGCTAGGATGAAGCCATGACCCACACCGTCGCCGTCTCCGGAGCCAGCGGCTACGCCGGGGGAGAGGCCCTGCGCCTGCTCGCCGGCCACCCGTCCGTCACCGTCGGAGCCATCACGGCCCACTCGAACGCGGGGGAGCGCCTCGGCGCTCTCCAGCCGCACCTGCACGCCCTGGCGGACCGCGTCCTCGCCGAGACCACCGCGGAGGTCCTCGCCGGCCACGACGTCGTGATCCTCGCGCTGCCCCACGGGGCCTCCGGGGCGCTGGCGGCCGAGATCGCAGAGCGATCCCCGGACACCCTGGTGATCGACGCGGGCGCCGACCACCGCCTCGAGTCCGCCGCAGACTGGGAGGCCTTCTACGGCACCGCGCACGCCGGGACCTGGCCCTACGGCCTGCCCGAGCTGCCCGGTCAGCGTGAGCGACTCGCCGGCACCCGCCGCATCGCCGTCCCCGGGTGCTACCCGACCACCTCGATCCTCGCCCTCGCGCCCGGCTTCGCCGCGGGGCTGCTCGAGCCGCAGGACGTGGTGATCGTCGCCGCCTCGGGCACCTCCGGGGCGGGCAAGGCGCTCAAGCCGCACCTGCTCGGCGCCGAGGTCATGGGAGGGATGAGCCCGTACGGCGTCGGCGGCGGGCACCGGCACACCCCGGAGATCGAGCAGGGCCTGGCCCAGGCGGCCGGCGAGCCGGTCCGCGTCTCCTTCACGCCCACGCTCGCGCCGATGTCGCGCGGCATCCTCGCGACGGCCACGGCGCGGCTGCGCCCCGGCGTCGCCGCCGCGGACGTGCGCGACGCATGGGCCGAGGCCTACGGCGGCGAACGCTTCGTGCACCTGCTGCCCGAGGGCCAGTGGCCCACCACGAAGGCGGTCCTCGGCTCCAACCACGTGCAGCTGCAGCTCGCCGTGGACGAGCGGGCCGGCCGCGTGATCGTCTGCGCGGCGCTCGACAACCTCACCAAGGGCACGGCCGGCGGCGCCGTGCAGTCCATGAACATCGCCCTGGGCCTGCCGGAGCAGGCGGGGCTCGAACAGCAGGGGGTCGCACCGTGAGCGTCACCGCGGCACAGGGGTTCCGGGCGGCCGGCGTCACCGCGGGGCTGAAGGCCTCGGGCACGCCCGACGTCGCCGTCGTCGTCAACGAGGGCCCGCGCCGCGCGGCGGCCGCCGTCCTCACCGAGAACCGGGTGGCGGCCGCCCCCGTGGTCTGGACCCGCCGCGCCGTGCGGGACGGCCGCGCGACCGCGGTCGTCCTGAACTCCGGCGGGGCGAACGCGGCCACCGGCGCCGAGGGCCTCGCGGACGCCCGTCGCACCGCCGAGCACGCGGCCGCGGCCCTCGCGACCGCCGCCGACGACGTGCTCGTCTGCTCGACCGGCCTCATCGGCGAACGCCTGCCGATGGACACCCTCACCGCGGGCGTGTCCGAGGCGGTCGCCGCCCTCAGTCCGGACGGCGGCGAGGACGCCGCCGTCGCGATCAAGACCACGGACACCGTGGCCAAGACCGCCGTGGCCCGCGGCGCGGGCTTCACCGTGGGCGGCATGGCCAAGGGGGCGGGCATGCTGGCACCCGGCATGGCCACCATGCTCAGCGTCATCACCACGGACGCCGACGTCCCCGCCCCCGCCCTCGACGCGGCCCTGCGCGAGGCCGTGCGCGCCACCTTCAACCGGGTCGACTCGGACGGGTGCATGTCCACCAACGACACCGTGATCCTGCTGGCCTCGGGCGCGTCCGGGACCGCGCCCGAGCCCGAGGCGTTCGCCGCGGCCCTCCACGAGGTCTGCGCGGACCTGTCCCGCCAGCTCGTCGCCGACGCCGAGGGCGCCCGGCACGACATCGCCGTGCGCGTGGTCCACGCCGAGACCGAGGAAGCGGCCGAGGCCGTCGCCCGCGCCGTCGGCCGCTCCAACCTGTTCAAGACCGCGATCTTCGGCCAGGACCCGAACTGGGGACGCGTGATCGCCGCCGTCGGCACGGTCCCGGAGTCGGTCGCCGCCTTCGACCCGTACGCCCTCGACGTGCGCTTCAACGGCGTCCAGGTGTGCCGCGCCTCCGGTGTGGGGGAGGACCGCTCCCGCGTGGACCTGACGGCCCGCGAGGTGCTCGTCGAGGTCGACCTGCACGCCGGCGACGCCGAGGCCACGGTCTGGACCAACGACCTGACGCACGACTACGTCCACGAGAACTCCGCCTACTCCACGTGAGGACCCCCAGCATGAGCCCGCACACCGACCCGGCCACGGCGGCCGCACCCGTCCTGTCCACCGCGGACCGGCTCGACCGCGCCGAGTCCAAGGCGGAGGTCCTCGTCGAGGCCCTGCCCTGGATCCGGCGGTTCGCCGGCACCGTCATGGTCGTCAAGTACGGCGGCAACGCCATGGTGTCGGAGGAGCTGCGCCGGGCGTTCGCCGAGGACATCGTGTTCCTGCACCACGTGGGGGTCCACCCCGTGGTGGTGCACGGCGGCGGCCCGCAGATCAACGCGATGCTCGACCGCCTCGGCATCGCGTCCGAGTTCCGCGGCGGCCTGCGCGTGACCACCGAGGAGGCCATGGACGTGGTCCGCATGGTGCTCACGGGACAGGTGGGCCGCGAGCTGGTCGGCCTCGTGAACTCCCACGGCCCGTACGCCGTCGGCTTCTCCGGCGAGGACGCGGGGCTGCTGCGCGCCCGCCGCACGGGCGCCGTCGTGGACGGGCAGGAGGTGGACCTCGGCCTCGTGGGCGAGGTCACCGGCGTCGACCCGACCGCGATCCTCGACGTGATCGAGTCCGGGCGGATCCCCGTGGTCTCGTCGGTCGCCCCCGAGATCGACGACGACGGCCAGCCCACCGGGCAGGTCCTCAACGTCAATGCGGACACCGCCGCCGCGGCCCTGGCCGCCGCCCTCGGCGCCGCGAAGCTCGTGCTGCTCACCGACGTCGAGGGCCTCTACGCGGACTGGCCGGACCGGGACTCCCTCATCAGCTCGCTCACCGCCGCCCAGCTGCGTGCGCTGCTGCCCTCCCTGGCCTCCGGGATGATCCCGAAGATGGCCGCGTGCCTGGCGGCCGTCGACGCCGGCGTGCAGCGCGCCCACGTCGTGGACGGCCGCCGCCCCCACTCGATGCTGCTGGAGGTCTTCACCTCCGCGGGCGTCGGCACCCAGGTGGTGCCCGACGCCGAACCCACCGCCCCGACCACCCCCGAGGAGGACGCATGAGCACCGACCAGTCCGCGCTGCTGGAGCGCTACCACGCCGCCCTGACCGGCGTCTTCGGCCGCCCCACCCGCGTGCTCGTGCGCGGCGAGGGGGTCCACGTGTGGGACGCCGACGGCCGGCGCTACACGGACCTGCTGGCCGGCATCGCCGTGAATGCGCTCGGCCACGGCCACCCGGCGCTGGTGCGGGCCGTGTCCGAGCAGATCGCCACGCTCGGCCACGTGTCCAACCTCTTCACGTCCGAGCCGCAGATCCGCCTGGCCGAGCGCCTGCTGGAACTGGCCGGCGTGCCCGCGGGCTCCACCGTGTTCTTCGCGAACTCCGGCACGGAGGCCAACGAGGCCGCGTTCAAGCTCGCCCGCCGCCACGGTGCGGACGACCCGTCCGGCCGCCGGACGCGGGTGATCGCGCTCGAGCGGGCCTTCCACGGCCGCACGATGGGCGCCCTCGCGCTCACGCACAAGGAGGCCTACCGGGCGCCCTTCGAGCCGCTGCCCGGCGGCGTGGAGCACGTGCCGGGCGGGGACGCCGCAGCCCTGCGGGCGGCCCTGGCCCCGGACGACGACGGCGCCACCGTCGCCGCCGTCATCCTCGAGCCGGTCCAGGGCGAGGCCGGCGTGCACGGCTGGCCGGCCGGCTACCTGGCCGAGGTGCGGGCCGCGACCCGCGAGGCCGGCGCCCTGATGATCCTCGACGAGGTGCAGTCCGGCGTGGGCCGCACCGGCACGTGGTTCGGCTTCCAGAACCCGGCCGTCACCGGTGCGGCAGAGCCGGTGGTGCCCGACGCCTTCACCCTGGCGAAGGGACTGGGCGGCGGCGTGCCGATCGGGGCGCTCGTGTGCGTCGGCCCCGCCGTCTCCGGGCTGCTCACCGCCGGCCAGCACGGCACCACGTTCGGCGGCAACCCCCTGGCCACCGCCGCGGGCCTGGCCGTGCTCCAGACCGTCGAGGACGAGGGCCTGCTCGGCCACGTCCGCGCCGCGGGCGAGGCCGTGGCCGCCCTGCTGGAGGACCTGCCCGAGGTGGCCGCGGTGCGCGGTCACGGCCTGTGGATCGGCGTCGACCTGGCCGACCCCGCGGGACCGGTCCCGGCCGGCGGGCTGGCCCCCGCCGTCGTCGCCGCCGGCCTCGAGGCGGGCTGGATCCTCAACGCCACCGGCCCGTCCACCCTGCGCCTGGCCCCGCCGCTCACCGTGCCCGTGGCCGAGCTCGAGCGCTTCGCCGCCGCCCTGCCCGGGCTCGTGGCCGCCGCCCTGACCCCCGCCGAAGGAGACCGCCCATGACCCCCGCCACCGCCGTCCGCCACTTCCTGGTGGACACGGACCTCACCCCGGCCGAGCAGGCCGAGGTGCTCGACCTCGCCGCGCAGATGAAGGCCGACCGGTTCCGGCACCGCCCGCTGGCCGGGCCCCGGACCGGCATCGTGTTCTTCGACAAGACCTCCACGCGCACCCGCGTCTCGTTCGCGGCCGGCATCGCCGAGCTCGGCGGGACGCCCTTGATCGTGAACCCGGGGGAGTCGCAGCTGGGCCACAAGGAGTCCGTGGCGGACACGGCCCGCGTGCTGGAGCGGATGGTCGGCGTCATCGTCTGGCGCACGTTCGCGCAGGCCGGTCTCGAGGAGATGGCCGCCCATTCCTCGGTGCCCGTGGTCAATGCGCTCAGCGACGACTACCACCCCTGTCAGATCCTCGCCGACCTGCTGACGGTGCGCGAGCACCTCGGCGGCACGGCGGGCCGCACTCTGACGTATCTGGGGGACGCGGCGAACAACATGGCCCACTCGTATCTGCTCGGCTGCGCGACGGCCGGCATGCACGTGCGGGTCGCCGGCCCCGAGGGGCACCTGCCTGCCGAGGACGTCGTGGCCGCCGCCCGACGGCGGGCGGCGGAGACGGGCGGTTCCGTCCTCGTCACGACGGACGCGGCCGAGGCCCTGGCGGGCGCGGACGTCGTCGTGACCGACACGTGGGTGTCCATGGGCCAGGAGGAGGAGAAGGAGGCCCGCCTGGCGCTGTTCCGGGACTACCAGGTGGACGCCGCCGCGATGGCGCGGGCGGCCGACGACGCGATCTTCCTGCACTGCCTGCCCGCGTACCGGGGCTACGAGGTCACGGCCGAGGTGATCGACGGGCCGCGGTCCGTGGTGTTCGACGAGGCCGAGAACCGGCTGCACGCGCAGAAGGCGCTCATCGCCTGGCTGCTGTACCGCTCCGGCCTGGCCGAGGAGCCGCGCTGATGGCCGCCCCCACGACGAAGATCGCCCGTCAGGCCGCGATCCGGGAGATCCTGGCCACCCGGGGCATCCGCTCCCAGGCCGAACTCTCGGACGCCCTGGGCGATCGCGGGCTGTCCGTCACCCAGGGCACGCTCTCGCGGGACCTGGTGGACCTCGGCGCGGTGCGGACGCGCGGGCCGGCCGGCATGGTCTACGCCCTTCCGGCGGAGGGCGACGACGCCGCCGTGCCGGGCCGCGGCTCGGACGCGCAGCTGAATCGCCTGGCGAGCATGGCCCGCGAGCTGCTCGTCTCCGCCGAGCCCACCGCGAACCTCGTGGTCCTGCGCACGCCCCCGGGCGCGGCGCAGTTCCTGGCCAGCGTGATCGACCAGGCGCGCGTGGAGCACGTGATGGGCACGATCGCCGGCGACGACACCATCCTCCTCATCACCACGGGGACCACGTCCGCCCCGGCCGTCGCGGCCCACCTGCTGGGTCTGGCGGGCTAACCGACCCGTCCGGCCCCGCCCGCGCGGGTGACGGGCACCAGGCACGAGGAAGGCCCCCGCCGACGGCGGGGGCCTTCCTCGTGTGGTACCGGTCCGGGGGACCGGTCAGGCGTCTCAGGCCTGCGGCAGGACGAGCTCCTGGCCGACGTAGATCACGGCGGCGTCGGAGACGGCGCCCTTGTTGGCCTCGTAGAGGGCGGTCCAGCCACCCTCCACCTCGTACTCGTTGGCGAGCTTCCAGAGGGAGTCACCGGACTTGACGACGATGGTCTCGGCCTCGGCGACGACGGCCTGCTCCGCGGCAGCGGCCTGCTCAGCGGCGGCAGCCTTCTGAGCGGCGGCCTTCTCCGCGGCGGCAGCCTTCTGAGCGGCAGCCTTCTCCGCGGCGGCGGCACGCTGGGCAGCGGCCTTGTCGGCGGCGGCCTGCTCGGCAGCAGCCTGCTCGGCGGCCCAGCGCTCGGCGGCGGCCTGGTCGGCAGCAG
>NZ_JALJRI010000024.1:0-10666 GCF_024519795.1 Micrococcus sp. Mcc89
ACATGTCCCCAGGGTCTCAGCTGACTCGTGCATCTATTCTCAGACACGCCCTAGGGCTTCGATGACCGCGGCCTGGCTGGGCGTTGCCGGGTTCGTGGCGGCCTCTCGACGCACCGCGTCGCGGATCGCTTCGGGCACTCGCACGTTCAGGGCCACGGTCGGCGCCCCACGCCGCGCCAGGGGCGCATACCCACCGGCCGGGTCCGAGGTCGTTGCCGGTTCTGCGGGGATCACCGCTCCGGGAGCCGGGGTCTGGGGGGCCGGGGTGGGCTTGCGTCGCTGTGCTCGCAGACTCAGGTCGGGCTCAAGCTGCTTCTCGTTCATGCGGTGATCCTTTCGAAGATGAGGCCGGCCAGGTCGGCGTAGGCGGAGGCGACGGGTTCGCGCTTCTCATAGTGGCCCAGCCAGTCGCAGGCCAGACGTGCACCGGGGACGATGGAGCGGGCCGGCACCAGGGGGGTGAGCAGCAGCCCGGTCTCGCGCAGCTCCCAGCAGGGCCATGGACTGTTTGAACGCGGCCACGCTGCGGCAGGCTCCGTGCACCCCGACGCAGTCGTCCGAGGCGGGGCGGGCCGCATAGATCACCCGTCTGCGGCGGTGAACGCGTTGGGGGTCAACGGCCCGCCCTGACGGTCGGGGCAGTGGACGACGAGCTGTGGATGCCGCGAGAGAAACGAAGGGCGGGGGCGTCTCGTCTCCGCCTCTATCGTCGGGTCCCCGCGCCCTCCGGCCGACCCCATCCATGACGGCGCGGGGCTGCCGGCGTTCCGGACGGGCCCGGTTGACCGGCCTGCGATCACCCCACCGGCCCCGGGGACAGGGTCCACGTCGAGAGCAGCCGACCCAGCAGGCAGCCCCGCCCGGCCACCCTCAGTCCCGTGGCGTGACCGAGCGCAGCGCGAGCTCGGTGAGGACGGCCGCCTCGAGGGCCTCGCGGCCCTTGTCCTCGCGGGATCCGGGCAGGCCCGCCCGGTCGCGGGCCTGCTGGTCGGTGTCCACGGTGAGCACGCCGAAGCCCACGGGAACGCCGGTGCGCACCGAGACCTCCGTCACGCCCTGGGTCACGGACTGGCACACGTAGTCGAAGTGCGGGGTGTCCCCGCGCACCACGACGCCCAGGACCACGACGACGTCGAATCGCTCCGCCAGCCGCGCCGCGGCGACGGTGAGCTCGACGGTGCCGGGCACGCGCACGAGCACGGGCTCCAGGCCCAGGTCGGCCGCGGCGGCCTGCGCCCCGGCGATCAGCCCGTCCATGATCTCCGTGTGCCACTGGGCGGCGACGATCGCCACGTTCAGGCCGCTCGCAGCGGCGGGGTCGGGGGTGAAGGTCGGGGCTCCGGCGCCGCTCATGGGGTGTCCTCCTGGTGGGTGGGGTGGGTCGGGTCGGTGGTCGGGTCATCGGCCGGCGTGGCGGGGCCGCCGGTGGCCGTCGGCGGTTCGAGCACGCGGTCCGCCAGGGCGTGGGCCATGCGGTCCCGCTTGGTGCGCAGGTAGACGACGTTGTGCTCGGTGACGGGCGTGGGGGCCGGGACACGCTCGACGACGTCGATGCCGGCCGCCCGCAGCCCCGCGACCTTCGCGGGGTTGTTGGTGACCAGGCGGATGCGCCGATGGCCGGCGGCCGTGAGGACGGCGGCGGCCCCGGCCCAGTCGCGCGCCTCGGCGGGCAGACCGAGGGCGAGGTTGGCCTCGACGGTGTCCATCCCCTCCTCCTGGAGCCGGTAGGCGCGGATCTTGTTGGCCAGGCCGATGCCGCGTCCTTCGTGGCCCCGGAGGTAGAGGACGGCGCCGCCCTCGGCCGCCGCGCGGGCAAGTGCGTCCTCGAGCTGGGGGCCGCAGTCGCAGCGCAGGGAGCCGAGCACGTCGCCGGTGAGGCACTCCGAGTGCACGCGGACGGTGAGGGGACGCTCCGGGTCGGTCTCCCCCGCCACGAGCAGCAGGTGCTCAGCCCCGGTCTCGGCGTCCACGTGCACGCTCACGCGGAACAGGCCGTGCCGGGTCGGCAGGGTGGCCTCGGCGGGGACGGCGGTCAGGGTCGGCGTCGTCTCCTCCAGGTGGGCCACGAGGTCCTCGATGGAGATGAGCACGAGGCCGTGCTCATCGGAGAACTCCCGCAGGGCGGGCAGGCGCATCATGGTGCCGTCGTCGTGGACGAGCTCGGCGATGGCGGCCACGGGCGCGACGCCGGCCAGGCGGCACAGCTCGACGCCGGCCTCGGTGTGGCCGCGGCGCGCCCGGACGCCGCCGGGGACGGCGCGCAGGGGGAACACGTGACCGGGCCGGGTCAGGTCACCGGGGGCGGCACCGGGGTCGGCGAGCACGCGGAGGGTGCGGGTGCGGTCGGCGGCGGAGATGCCGGTGGTGACGCCGGCGGCGGCGTCGACGGACACGGTGTAGGCGGTGCCCTTGGGGTCCTCGTTGACGGTGGTCATGGGCGGCAGGGCCAGGCGGTCGGCCAGGCCGGCCGGCAGGGGCGCGCAGATGACGCCCGAGGTGTGGCGGACGGTGAAGGCGGTGACCTCGTCGGTGGCCAGGGCGGCCGCGTAGATCAGGTCGCCCTCGTTCTCGCGGTCGGCGTCGTCCACGACGACGACGGGCCGGCCGGCAGCGATCGCGGCGATCGCCGCGGGGACGGGGTCCAGACGGATGTGCTCGCTCACGGGCGGGCCTCCTCGGTGGGTGCGGCGGGGGCGGACGGGATGAGCGCGAGACGCTCGGCGTACCGGGCGAGCACGTCGGTCTCGAGGTTGACGCGGTCGCCCGGCCGCAGGGCGCCCAGGGTGCTGGCCTCGAGCGTGGCCGGGATGATGCCGACCTCGAACCAGTGCGCGGCCGCGCCCGGGTCGGAGACGGCGGTGACGGTGAGGGAGACGCCCTGCAGGGCGATGGCCCCCTGCGCGGGGACGTAGCGGGCCAGGCGGGCGGGCAGGCCGATGCGCAGGGTGGTCCAGGCCCCGTGCGGGGCGACCGCGAGGACCTCGCCGGTCCCGTCCACGTGGCCCTGGACCACGTGTCCGTCCAGGTGGTCGGTGGGGCGCAGACAGCGCTCGAGGTTGACCCGGTCCCCCGGGGCGCGGTCGCCGAGGCTGGTCATCCGCAGCGTCTGGCCCATGAGGTCGGCACGGAACACGCCGGGGCGCTCCGCGGGTCCGTCGAGGGCCGTGAGGCACACGCCGTCGACGGCGAGCGAGCCGCCGGCGGGGAGCCCGTCGAGGGCGCCGCCGGCGTCGAGGGTCAGCAGGGCAGTGTCGGCGGCCGCGTCGTGCTCGAGGGCGACGACGGTGCCGAGATGGGTGACGATGCCGGTGAACACTCAGTCCTCCTGGAAACGGGTCGGGGCGGGGGCGGTGGGCAGGCGCGGGGCCGGCACGGGGCTCAGGTGGGTCCAGACGTCGTCCCCGAGGGCACGGACGGGGCCACCCTCCGCGGGGTCGGGGTGCCAGCGCAGTGCCTCGGACAGCGTGGCGATGTCCAGGCCGGCGACGGCGGCGCGGCCCGGGCCGAGCAGCAGGGGCGCGGTGTAGACCATGAGCTCGTCCACGAGGCCGGCGCGCAGCCACGCGCCCAGCACGCGGGGCCCGCCCTCGATGAGCACGTGCTCGGCACGGCGGCCGTGGGGCCAGGGCCCGGGATGGGCGGCGAGCGCGGCGAGGACGGCGTGCGGGTCGTGGTCCGGCACGTGCAGCAGGACCGGGTGAGTGCGCAGGGCGGCGCCGTCGGGCACGGGCCGGTGACCCTGGACGACGGGCACGGGCTGGTGCGCGAGTTCGGCGCCGGCGGCGTCACGGGCGGTGAGGCGGGGGTCGTCGGCCAGCACGGTCCCCGTGCCGACGACGATGGCGTCGACGCGGGAGCGCACCTCGTGGGCGTGGACGCGGGAGTCCGGGCCGGTGATCCACTGGCTCGTGCCGTCGGCGGCCGCGGCGTGGCCGTCGAGGGACTGGGCGAGGTGCCCGGTCACCCACGGGCGGCCTGCGTCGCGGACCGCGCGCCAGCGGGCGGTGAGCGCGAGTGCGGCCGCCTCGCCGGTGGGGCCGGTGACGCGCACCCCGTGCGCGGCGAGGCGGGCCGCGCCGCCGCCGTCGTGGCCGGTGGGATCCGCGACGGCGTAGCGCAGTGCGCCGATCCCCGCGTCCAGGACGGCCTGCGAGCAGGGGCCGGTGCTGCCGGTGTGGTCGCAGGGCTCGAGGGTGACGTGCAGCGTCAGGCCGGCGGGGTCGAGGGCGGCCAGGGCCGGATCCGTGGAGCGGGCGGCCCGCCAGCGGGTCAGGGCGTCGACCTCGGCGTGGGCGGTCCCCCGTCCGCGGTGGTGGCCGACGGCCAGGACGCGGCCGGCCGCGTCGGTCAGGACGGCCCCGACGAGGGGGTTGGCGCCGCGCACACCGCGCAGCGCGGCGCGGACGGCGAGGTCCATGGGGTCGGCGGACGGGGTCTCGGCGGCGCTCATCGGGCGACGTCCCCCTCGGGGCCGTCCGGCAGCAGCGTCTCCACGGCGGGCTTGTCCCGGTCTGTGGCGCGCAGCCACACGAAGAAGCCGATCAGGGTGAAGGCGCCGTAGAAGGCGTACATCACGGCCGAGGCGTAGTAGCCGGTGCTCCACAGCAGGGGCACGCCGACGACGTCCACGGCCACCCAGATCAGCCAGAACTCCACCCAGCCGCGCGCCATGCCGTAGGTCGCCAGCAGCGATCCCACGAACGTCCAGGCGTCCGCCCACACCGGCTCCCACGAACCCAGCGCGCGGAACATCGGGGTGAGGGCGACGGTGCCGACCGCCATGGCCGTCACGAGGAACACGCGCCCGCGCCAGCCGGCCCACTCCGGGGTGATGGCGGGAGCGTCCTCGGCGTGGCCCCGGCGGGCCTGACGCCAGCGCGCCCAGCCGTAGACGGAGACGGCGATGAACATGACCTGTCGGCCGGCCTGGCCGAGCAGGGTGGCGTGATCCGCCCCCGTGAACAGGGAGGCGAGGAAGACCGTCAGCAGGATGAGGTTGCCGAGGATGCCCACGGGCCAGGCCCAGACCCTGCGCGCCATGCCGCCCAGGGCGGAGGCGAGGCCGAAGACGTTGCCCAGCACCTCGCGCATAAGCAGGCCGCCGCCGGCGACCGGGATGGTCCAGTTGAACGCGTCCACCAGCCAGTCCATGACCGTGACGCCACCTCCTCGGATCGGGACTCCGAGGGGTGCGCTCCGCAGCCCTCCCGCGCAGGGCGCGGAACGGCTCCGCCGCGTGCCTCTCCCATCCCGACTGTACGGTCGGCACCGGAATTCCACCGGTCAGGCCGCCCGGCACCGCCTCGGATGAGGACGGGCCGTGCGGTTAGCGGGCTGTCACCGCCGGTGCGGACTTCCACCGCATCTCGGAGCACGTTGCTGTCCAGCAGTATCGCACGCCCGGCCGGCCGCGCATGCCGGACGTCGCCGGGCGACGTCCGGCGCGGCGGGCGGGCGACCGCGTCGCCGGGCTCAGTGGCAGGCGCGGGCGGCGGCGGTGCGCAGGCCGACGAGCGCGGCGTCGGGGTCCGCGGCGCCGAACACCGCGGAGCCGGCCACGAACACGTCGGCCCCGGCCTCGGCCGCGCGTTCGATGGTCTCCCGGTTCACGCCGCCGTCGACCTGGAGGGCCAGCGGGGCGGGCCCGCCGTCGAGGGCGCGGCGGGCCCGGCGGATCTTCGGCAGCACGACGTCGAGGAACGCCTGCCCCCCGAAGCCGGGCTCCACGGTCATCAGCAGGAGCATGTCCAGCTCCGGGAGCATGTCCAGGTAGGGCTCGACCGCGGTCGCCGGTCGCAGCGCCATGCCGGCCTTCGCTCCGGCCGCGCGCAGCTCGCGGGCCAGCCGGACGGGCGCCGCCGAGGCCTCGGCGTGGAAGGTGACGGACTCGGCCCCCGCCTCCGCGTAGCCGGGCGCCCAGCGGTCGGCGTCCTCGATCATCAGGTGGAGGTCCAGCGGCAGGTCCGTGGCGCGGCGGATCGCCTCGACCACGGGCAGGCCGAGGGTGAGGTTCGGGACGAAGTGGTTGTCCATGACGTCCACGTGCACCGCGTCCGCACTGGGGATGCGGGCCAGCTCGTCGGCGAGGCGGGCGAAGTCCGCGGACAGGATCGAGGGGTGCAGGCGCGGGGGGCGGGCGGTCATGGTCGGGTCCTCTCGGTCAGGCGCCGGGGGCGCGCAGCAGGGCCAGGAACATGGCGTCGGTGCCGTGCCGGTGCGGCCAGAGCTGGGCCGTGCGGGCGACCACGTCTCCCGGCTCCGGCGCGCCGGCGGGTTCGGCCTCGTCCAGGCGCAGGTCGTCGAGTGCGACGGCGTCGAGGGCGGTGCGGGCGTCGAGCAGCTCCAGCTCGGGGTGGCGGCGCACGAGGTCCTGGACCTGGACGACGGTCTCCGCGACGTGCGGGGAGCAGGTCACGTAGGCGAGCACCCCGCCGGGGGCGAGGACGGAGACCGCCGCGTCGAGCAGCTCGGCCTGCAGGCCGGTGAGCTCGGCGAGGTCGGCCGGGGTGCGGCGCCAGCGCGACTCGGGTCGGCGGCGCAGCGCACCGAGGCCGGTGCAGGGGGCGTCCACGAGGACGCGGTCGAACGCCGGGGCCGCCTCGGGGGCGTCGGCGATCGTGCGGCCGTCCCCGGCCCGGACGGTCCAGGCGTCGGCGGGCACGGCGGCGAGTGCCTGCCGGACGAGGTCGGCGCGGTGCGGGGCGACCTCGTTGGCCACGAGCGTCGCCCCCCGCTCCGCGGCGAGGGCGGCCAGCAGGGCCGCCTTGCCGCCGGGGCCGGCGCACAGGTCGAGCCAGCGCTCGGCCCGCCCCTCGGCCGCGGGGACGGGTGCCTGGGCCAGGGCCCGGGCGGTGAGCTGGGAGCCGGCGTCCTGGACGCGGAGCACGCCCTCGCGCACCCCGGGCAGGCGGCCGGCGTCGCCGCCGGAGTGCAGGGCGGAGTCCGGGGCCAGCGGCCCGGGTTCGGCGCCGTCGTCGAGGGCCGCGGCGAGCGCCTCGGCCCCACCGGCCACGGGCAGGGCGACGAGGTTGACCACGGGCGGGGCGTTGTCCGCCTCGAGCAGGGCGGCCAGCTCGGCGTCGCGGTCGGCGGTGTGGCGGGTGCCGCGGTGGGTGGCCAGGGCCTGGCGCAGCGCGCGGACGATCCACACCGGGTGCGAGGCGCGGACGGCCAGGGCGGCGTCGCCGCCGTCGGCGGGGGCGACGTCGGCCAGCCACTCCTCGAGGGGGCGTTCGGCGACCCGACGCAGCACCGCGTTCACGAACCCGGAGGCGCCGGCCCCGATCTCGGCGCGCACGAGGGAGACGGTGGCGTCGAGGGCGGCGTGGGCGGGCACGCGCATGCCCAGCAGCTGGTGGGCGCCGAGCCGCAGGGCGTCGAGCACGGGTGGGTCGATCTTCTCGAGCGGGCGGTCCACGCAGCGGGTCAGGATCGCGTCGTACAGGCCGAGCCCGCGCAGGGTGCCGTAGGCGAGTTCGGTGGCGAAGCCAGCGTCGCGCCGGTCGAGGCGGGCCTGGCGGATGCGCGCCGGGAGGACCAGGTTCGCGTACGCGTCCTCGGCGTGGACGGAGCGGACCACCCCGAACGCGACGCGGCGCGCCGGGTCGGCGGTGCGGGAGCGCTGCGACGGCGCCTGCGCCGAGTACTTCCGCCCGGCGCCGGAGCGACCCCGGTTGCGGGTGCGCCCCTGCGCATCCCGGCGGTCCTGGGGGTCTGGCCGGGGTGCGCGGCCGCGTTCTCCGCGGGCCCCTCGCTCGCCCCGGCCCTGTCCTGGCTGTCTCTCGCGGCTCATGCGCGCGCCTCCTCGTCCTGTGCCGTGGCGTTCCGCGCGGCCTCGCGTGCCGCGGCCCGGGCGGCGGCCTCCCGGCGGGCCTGTTCTTCGTGGTGGGCGAGCGCCTCCCCGGCCAGCAGCGCGGCCCCGGCGGCGGCGCCGCGCGCCCAGTCGGCGGCCGGCATCAGCTTCCTGCCCGCCGGCTGGACTCGGGAGAGCCGGACGGCCCCGCCGGCGGTGCGCAGCCAGGCGGCCTTCGCGGCCACCAGGATCTGCCCGGGAGCCGCGGCATCGAGGGCGGAGGGCCAGCCGTCGTCGCCGGCGCTGACCGGGGCGACGCCGTCGAGCTTGAAACGGGCCGGGGCGGCGCCGTCGTCGGCGGTCAGCCAGCCCCAGGCGCCGGGCTCGGGGGTGACGCCGTTGATCCGGGCGGCCACCTCGGCCGCCGGGCGGGCGGGGTCCACCAGGCCGTCTGCGGCCGTGAGCTTCGGCGCGTGGGTGGGTTCGCCGCGCTGGGGCGTGGCGGTCGCGGTGCCGTCCGCCAGGCGGTCGAGCACGTCGATCACGAGCGGGCCGCCGCGCTCGGCGAGGTCGGTGAGCACGGCCCCGGCGGTCTCGTCGGCCGCGACGGGGCGGGTGAGCCGGGCGAAGACGGGCCCGGTGTCCAGGCCCTCTTCGAGCTGGAACACGTCGGCGGCGATCTCGGTCTCCCCTGCCATCACGGCGCGCTGGACGGGGGCGGCGCCGCGGTAGGCCGGCAGCGCGGAGAAGTGCAGGTTGAGCCAGCCGTGGCGGGGGGTCTGCAGGGCCTCGGCGGGCACGAGCGCCCCGTAGGCGACGACGACGGCCACGTCCGCCTCGAGGGCGCGGATCGCCTGGAGGGCATCGGCGCCCTCGGGTCCGCGGAGTCGGTCGGCCTTGAGCACGGGCAGGCGGGCCTCCTCGGCCACGACCGCGACCGGCGACGGGGTCAGCACCCGCCGGCGCCCGACCGGGGCGTCCGGCCGGGTGAGCACGCCGACGACCTCGTGGGGTGAGTCGAGCAGGGCGCGCAGCACGGGCACGGCGGTCTCGGGCGTGCCGGCGTAGAGCACGCGCAGGGGCGTCGGGGCGGTCATCGGGCGGCTCCTGTTCCGGCGGCGGGGGCGCCGGGGGCGCCGAAGACCGAGCTGACGGCGGCCGCGCGCGCGGCCCCGATGCGGCGAGCGGCGCGGTCCACCTCGCCGGCGCGCATGCGGCGGCGGGCCTCACGGCGTTCCTCGCCGTCGAGGCGGTCGACGTAGAGGATCCCGTCGAGGTGGTCGGTCTCGTGCTGGAGGCAGCGGGCGAGCAGGCCGGTCCCCCGGTGCTCCACCGGGTTCCCGTCCACGTCGGTGCCGCGGACGACGGCCTCCGCGGCGCGCGCCGGGTGGTAGCGCAGCCCGGGCACGGACAGACACCCCTCGCCCGGCTCCCGCAGCGCCTGCCCGGCGGTCTCGAGCACGGGATTGACCACGTGCCCGGCGACGCCGGCGACGTCGAACACGAAGACCCGCAGACCCACGCCCACCTGGGGCGCGGCCAGGCCCACGCCCCCGACGGCGTGCATCGTCTCGATCATGTCCGCCACGAGGGCGCGCACGTCCGCACCCGCGGGCACGGGCGACGCGGCGGTGCGCAGGACGGGGTCGGGGATGGTGCGGACGGGCAGGACGGTCACGCCGTCACCCTATCGCCGCCCTCGGCAGACGCCGGGCGCGACGACAACCCGTCGGGCGCCACGGCCGGGGCGGCGTGGGAGCCGCCGCCGAACGCCGCGGCGCGCACGGCCTGCAGACCGGTGGCCGCCGACACCGGGACCGACGGCGGAGGCGGGCCGATGACACGGAGCGCGGGGCCGGCGTCGTCCACGGCCTGCGCGTGCTTCCAGACCTGGCGCAGGGCCCAGAACTTGTGCCAGTGGCGGGGCAGCACGCCCGGGTTGGCCTGGTGCACGGCGACCTCGGTCTCCCCCAGGGCGACGCCGAGCAGCATCTCGGCCTGCCCGTGCCGCCACTCCTCCCAGGTGCCGGCCTCGGGATCCACGAGGGACTCCTCCGCCTTCAGGCCGGCGGTCAACTGCATGACCACCTTGGGGTCGAGCGCCTTGACCCGTCCGTCCCGCCCCGTGCCCTTCGTCTTGTAGTCGATCAGGCACAGCCGGCCGCCGATTCGGGCGACGAGGTCCAGCGTGCCCGCGTAGCCCACCGTGTGGTTCCAGACGGTGATCTCGGCCGCGATCGGCCGGACGTCGTAGAGGTCCCACCACTCGTCGAAGCGGTCCGCGTAGGCGCCCTCGCCGTGCTCGATCAGCCGGGCCCGGGCCTCCGCCATGGTGTGGGGGCGGCCGAGGGCGCGCTGGGCCACCTGCTCGGCGTAGTCGTGCACGCGGTCCCCGCGCTCGGCCGCGGCGTCCCGGTAGCGGGCGGCGGCGTCGGCGGACTGCCGGGCCACCTGCTTCAGGCGCGCCGCGGAGCCCACCGATTCCGCCAGGCGCGGATCCTGGGTCACGGACTGGGCCGCCATCCACCCGACCCAGCCGTCCAGGTCCGTCTTCTCCATGCCGATCACGGTGGTGATGGACGGGACCTCGGGCAGGCCCGAGAGGGAGCGCGCGTACATGCGTCCGTGGGGGGTCTGATGCGCGAGGCGTGGCTGGGTCATGGTCAGCCATTCTGGCAGGGTCCCCGGACCCCCGACGGGGTGGCCCGACACGCCTCCGGACGCCGATTTTGCATCCGGGCGGAGATGGCCTAGAGTTCTTTCTCGTTGGAAAACGCAGGTGAGCGGCTCGGACGAGCGGATCCCGGCGGCACCGACGCGCGGATGTAGCTCAGTTGGCTAGAGCGCCACCTTGCCAAGGTGGAGGTCGCGAGT
>NZ_JALJRI010000002.1:0-15156 GCF_024519795.1 Micrococcus sp. Mcc89
TCCGGCCTCGTTGGCCCCGGTGCGTGTCAACAACGTCATGCCCTCCTACAGCTAGGGTGGGCGGGTGAGCGCACACCTGTTGACCCACGGCATCATCCACTCGACGACGGACCCGTACGCACAGGCGCTGCTGGTCCGGGACGGGGTGATCGCCTGGCTCGGCGCGGACGACTCCGCGGACCGCGTGGCCGACCCGGGCGACGAACGGCGGGACCTCGACGGCGCCGTCGTCGTGCCCGTGTTCGTCGAGCCGCTGGCCCGGCCCGCGGTCGCGCGGGACGCGTTGAGCCGCGGCACCGCCGTCGTGACGGTCCTGGCCGGGCCCGAGGACACGGGCGCCGGGCCCGCCGACGAGGACGTCCAGACGGTCGTCTATCGGCACGCCGACCGCGTGGACGCCGAGGCGGCCGGGGTGTGGCTGCCCGTCGGGACCGGCACCGACCCCGCCACGCTCGCCGGTCTCCTGGCGGCCTCGACCCAGGCGGGGGAGCAGGCCTACCTCGTCCCCGACGGCGGTGCGGACGCCGGGCCCGCCGCCCAGGACGTGGCCCTGACCGCCCTGCGTTCGGTCGCGGAGGAACTCGGCACCGCCGCCCTGGGCCGCGTGCGCCATCGGCTCGTGGTCACCCACTCGGTCACCGCCGAGGACCGCGCCTTCCTGGCCGCCGCCGGGGTCAGCGCCACCGTCGTCCCCGACGCGGACGGCGTGCTGCACGCCCCCGTGGCGAGCCTGCTGGCCGACGCCGTCTCCGTGTGCCTGGGCGCCGGCCCGGCCGGGGACCCGTGGGCCGCCGTCCGGTCGGCGCTGTCCCACCCCGACCCGGACGAGCGCATCTCCGCCCGCTCCGCCTTCGCCGCCGCGACCCGCACCCCGCTGCGCGCGCTGCCCGACGCTCCGGCGGCCGGCCTGTCCGTCGCCCCGCGCCTGAGCGTGTCGGCCCCGGCCGTGTTCGGCGTCTGGGACGCGGACGCGGTGGCTGTGCAGTCGCCGGACGGCCGGGTGGCGGCGTGGAGCACGGACACCCGAGCCGGCACCCCGCTGCTGCCGGCCCTCGACGCCGAGACCGCCCTGCCCCGCTGGCGGGCCACCTGGGTGGACGGCCGGATCGCCGCGGAGGACGTGGCCCGCGACGCGCGCGATGGCGCGACGCCGGCCTGAGACCTCCGCTTCCTATACTCGAACGGATGCGATGGCCCGTCCGACCGGCGGGCCGCCCCCACGACCCCGGCCGGAAGGCGAGAACCGCACATGCGCGTGCTGACCATCATCCCCACGTACAACGAGATCGAGTCGCTGCCGCTGACCCTCGGCCGACTCCGTGACGCCGTCCCGGAGTCCGACGTTCTCGTGGTGGACGACGCCTCCCCGGACGGCACCGGCGACTGGGCCGACGCCCGCGCCGCCGAGGACCCCTCCGTGCACGTGCTGCACCGCACCACCAAGGACGGCCTGGGCGGCGCCTACATCGCCGGGTTCCGCTGGGGCCTGGAGCGCGGCTACGACGTCCTGGTCGAGATGGACGCGGACGGCTCGCACCAGCCCGAGCAGCTGCCGCGCCTGCTGGAGGCCGTCCGCACCGCGGACCTGGTGATCGGCTCGCGCCGCGTGCCGGGCGGCAAGATGGTGAACTGGCCGACCTCCCGCAAGATGATCTCGTGGGCCGGGTCCCTGTACCCGCAGATCATGCTCGGCCTCGACCTGACGGACATCACGGCGGGCTACCGCGCCTACCGGGCCGACACGCTCCGTGCGATCGACCTGGACGCGATCGAGTCCAAGGGCTACGGGTTCCAGGTGGACATGACCTTCCGCACGGCCCGCCTCGGCAAGCGGATCGTCGAGGTCCCGATCACGTTCGTGGAGCGTGAGCTCGGCGAGTCCAAGATGAGCGGCGGCATCATCGGCGAGGCCGTGGTCAACGTGACCCGGTGGGGCCTGGCCGCGCGCTGGGAGGGCCTGCGCGCCCGCCTCGGCCTCTGAGGCGCACAGCCCCCGAACGACGACGGGGCCGGATCCATGGCGGATCCGGCCCCGTCATGCATGGGGGAGCGGCGGGTCAGGCGTCGACGTCCTCGCCGCGGCTGGCGCGCAGCTTGTTGAGCTGGATCTTGTAGGTCTCCTCCAGCTCCTCGAGGCTGCGGCGCTCGCGCAGCATGTCCCAGTGGGTGCGCACGGGCTTGCCCTCGGTCTCAGCCGGCTTCTCGCCGCTGACGAGGAACGCCTCCTTGCCGGTCTTCGAGGTCCAGGTGGCCGGCACGTCCGCCTCCACGGAGAAGGTCACGAACACCTGCTCGCCGTCCTCCGTGCGGTACTCCACCCGCTGCCGGGCGGCGGGCTCGACGCCGGCCTCGGACTCCAGGGACTGCGCGCCCAGGCGCATGCCCCGCAGGCTGCGATCGCTCACGTTTCCTCCTCGTCAGGCCGCGCCGAGGCCCGCGCGGGGGCGCGGGCCGATCGAGGCGCGGCGGGTCGTCCTCACTGATGGAACCATTCAGTGTCCCACAGCATTCCCGTCGGCCTCGCCGGCCGGGCGGGTGCCGGGGGTGCGGCCGGCCGACGGGTCGGGCTCAATCTCCTGCGGCGTGGCCAGGGCCTCGTCGAGCGAGGTCTGCGGCATGTCCTCCGCCGTCACCGCGCCGGCGGTCATCGCGTCCATGACGCCGCTGGCGCGCAGGGCGTCCGCGGTGGTGGGGCGGGACCCACGCGGCCGACGCGCGCGCTCCGGGGTGACGCCGACGTGCTCGGCGCCCGGCTCGCCCGCGCGGTCCCCGGAGTCCCGACGCCGGGGTGCGCGCTCCGGGGTGGGGCGGTCGCCGTCGCCGGGGGCGAACGCCTCACCGAGGCCCTGCAGGGCGCGGGTGAGCTCGGCGGGGACCACGAACATGGTGGTGGCCTGGCCGTCGGCGATCTTGGGCAGGGACTGCAGGTACTGGTAGGCCAGGACCTCGGAGTCGGCGCCGCCGGAGTGGATGGCGTCGAAGACCACCTCGATCGCCTCGGCCTCGGCGTTGGCGCGCAGCACGCGTGCCTGAGCCTCGCCCTCGGCGGAGAGGATCTGGGACTGGCGCTCGCCCTCGGCCGTGAGGATGGCGGCCTGCTTCGTGCCCTCGGCGGTGAGGATGGCGGCGCGGCGGTCGCGCTCGGCGCGCATCTGCTTCTCCATCGAGTCCTGGATGGACATGGGCGGGTCGATGGCCTTGAGCTCCACCCGCGAGACCCGCAGGCCCCAGCGCGTGGTGGCGTCGTCCAGCACGCCGCGCAGCTGGGAGTTGATGGAGTCGCGAGAGGTCAGCGCCTCCTCGAGGTTCATGCCGCCCACGACGTTGCGCAGGGTGG
Organism: Micrococcus sp. Mcc89; assembly: GCF_024519795.1. NCBI lineage: Bacteria > Bacillati > Actinomycetota > Actinomycetes > Micrococcales > Micrococcaceae > Micrococcus > Micrococcus sp. Mcc89. The sequence continues at coordinate 3,338 of NZ_JALJRI010000002.1, forward strand.
TGGTGGTGAGCTGCTCCACCGCGTGGATGTAGTTGGCGATCTCATAGGTCGCGGCCTTGGCGTCCGTGACCTGGAAGTAGACGACCGTGTCGATGGAGACGACGAGGTTGTCCTCGGTGATCACCGGCTGGGGCGGGAAGGAGACGACCTGCTCGCGCATGTCCACCATCGGGAGCATGCGGTCCACGAACGGGATGATCAGGGTCAGCCCGGCGCCGGCCGTGCGGTTGTACTTGCCGAGGCGTTCGATGTTGGCCGTCCGCGCCTGCGGGATGATCTTGACCGAGGAGGCCACGATCACCGCCGCGAGGACGGCGAGGACGACGAGGACGATGAGGGTTTCCATCGGGGTCCCTTCTTCTGGGGTCGGTGCTGTCGGTGCGGTCGGTGCGGTCGGAACAAGGACGTGGGGCGGTTCAGGCGCCGTCCGCCTCCCAGTCGATGCGGGGGAGCGGGCGGACCACCAGGGTGGCCCCGTCGATGCGCAGGACGGTCACCTCGTCGCCGGGGGCGACGTCGGGCGCCCCGGGCTCGACGCGGGCGGACCAGGTGTCGCCGTCGACGGCGAGCGTGCCGGCGTCGCCGGTGATCGCGCCCTGGGCCGCGACGCGGCGCCCCGGGAGCGTGTCCAGGTAGGAGGCGCCGGCGCCGGTGTCCTTGCGCAGGTGGCGCAGGGCGACGGGGCGCACGGCGGCGAGCATCAGCAGGGCGACGGCGGCGAACGCCGCGAGCTGGAGCGCCAGCGGGCCGCCCACGAGCGCGACCACTCCCGCCGCGCCGGCCCCGGCGGCGATCATCAGGAAGACGAGGTCGAGGGTCAGCAGCTCGACGCCGGCCAGGCCGGCGGCCAGCACCAGCCACAGCCAGCCCGCGTTCGCCTCGATCCACTCCATGCGTGCGCTCCCCTCCGTGTCGGGTGCGCGGACGGGTCTGCCGCGCGTCGACGTGTGATCCCCATCCTGCCCTACGCAGTGGCGTTGGACACAGCGTGTCCCCAGGCGGTCCTGGAAGGAGGGGGCTACCGCCCGGTAATGTGAGCTGCATGACATCTTCACCCGTCGCGGTCTCGCCCCTGCTCCAGCCGATCACTCTGGGCCCCCTCCGGCTGCCCAACCGGGTGGTCATGGCCTCGATGCACATGGGACTGGAGGATCGGCACGACGACCTGCCGCAGCTGGCGGCGTTCTACGCGGAGCGGGCACGCGGCGGCGTCGGGCTCATCGTCACCGGCGGCCTGGGTGTGGTCCCGGAGGGCACGGTGACGCTGGGCGGGGGGATGCTCGCCAGCGAGGAGGACGCGCGCGCCCATCGCGTCGTCACGGACGCCGTCCACGCCGCCGGGGGCAGGATCCTCGCCCAGCTGCTGCACGCGGGACGCTACGCCCCCAGCCCCGACCTGGTCTCGGCCTCCGCGGTGCGAGCGCCGATCTCGCGGCACACGCCCCGGGAGATGACGGCCGCGGACATCGAGCGGACCGTGAACGCGTTCGCACGCGCGGCCACGTTGGCCCTGGAGGCCGGATACGACGGCGTGGAGATCATGGCCTCGGAGGGCTACCTCCTCAACCAGTTCCTCGCCCCGGCGACGAACCGACGCGCGGACGAGTACGGGGGTGACGCCGAGCGCCGACGCCGGTTCCCGGTGGCGGTGGTCGCGGCCGTGCGCGAGGCGCTGGGGGAGCGCGGCGTGCTCTCGGTGCGCACCTCGGCAGCGGACCTGGTCCCCGACGGGCAGACGCGCGCGGAGATCGCGGACACCGCCCGGGCCTTCGAGGCCGCCGGAGCGGACGTCCTGATGACCGGCATCGGGTGGCACGAGTCGCGTGTGCCGACCATCGTGACCTCCGTGCCGCGCGCCGCGTTCCTCGCCGCCTCGGCTGACCTGACCGCCGCCGTCGACATCCCCGTGATCGCCTCTAACCGGCTGACCACCCCCGCCGAGGCGGAGGAGGCGCTGACGTCCGGGGCCGCCGCGCTCGTCGGGCTGGCCCGGCCCCTGCTGGCGGACCCCGAGTGGATGGCCGCGATCAGCGACCCGCGCGCTCGGACCCTGACCCCGTGCATCGCCTGCAACCAGGCCTGCCTCGACCACGTGTTCACCGGGGCCAAGGTCTCGTGCCTGATGAACCCCCGCGCCGGGCGGGAGACGGAGCCGGAGTACGCCGCGCCCGTCCCGGTGGCCCTGGGCCGCCGGCGCCGGATCGCCGTGGTCGGTGCCGGGCCGGCGGGCCTGACGGCCGCGGAGCGTGCGGCCCGGTTCGGGCACGAGGTCACCCTGTTCGACCGGCACGCCGAGCCCGGCGGGCAGTTCCGGCTCGCCCGGCGCATCCCCGGCAAGGAGGAGTTCGGTCCCGCGCTGGAGCACCTGGCGGCCCGCGCGGCGGCATCCGGGGTGACGCTCGTGACCGGGGAGGAGGTGTCCGCACAGACACTCCTCACGGACGATGGGCGGCCGGGCTACGACGAGGTGCTCCTCACCACCGGCGTGCGGCCGCGGCCCGTCGCTCTGCCCGGGGCGGGGGAGCCGGGCGCGCCCGCCGTCCACGCGTACGACGACGTGGTCCTGGGACATGTCGACGTCGGCCCGCGCGTCGCGGTGATCGGCGCCGGCGGCGTGGGCGTGGATGTCGCCGAGGCCCTGGCGGCCGGCACGGAACGGCCGGACGGGACACCCGAGACACAGGAGCACTGGCGGGCCCGCTGGGGCGTGGCCCTGACCTCGGAGACGCCGGGCCAGCTGGCGAAGCCAGCCGCGGCCCACCCGGGACGCGAGGTCCACCTGCTCCAGCGCAGCCCCGGACCGATCGGCGCCCGACTGCGCCCCACCACCGGCTGGGTGCACCGCGCCGAGCTGCGGCAGCACGGGGTCCAGCTGCACTCCGGTGTGACCTACGAGGGCGTCGGCCCCGACGGTCTGCGCGTGACCGCGCCGTCGCCGGAGGACCCCGAGGCCCGCGTGGCGCTGACCCTGGACGTGACGGACGTCGTCGTGTGCGCCGGGCAGGTGTCCGAGACGGATCTCGTCGAGGACCTCGTGGCCGCGGGCTACGCGCCGGAGGCGGTGCGCCTGATCGGCGGGGCGGCCGAAGCCCGCGAGCTCGACGCCTACCGGGCCATGGACCACGCCGTGCGGGCCGTGCAGGGCTGAGCCGCGCCGCCGGCCGGCGGGCCCTCCCGGGCGGACGACGTCGGGGCTACGGTCGGGGCATGGCTCTCATCTACACCGCACGCCTGGACCCGGACAAGCCCGAATGGATCCGCCGCCGCCTCGTGGCGCACGGACTGCCCGAGGACGTGACCGCCGAGAAGGTCGGCTCGTACCGGTTCGACGATCCCACCGGCGAGATCGGCGTCGAGTCGATGCTCGTGCGCGTGGGGGACCGGCTCTACCAGACTGCGTTCGCCTACCGAGGCGACGCACCCGCCGAGGGGGACGTCGTGGCCGAGGTGGAGCACTCCGTCCTGGGACACCGCTGGGTCGTGGACGCCGCCACCGACCCGGACGCGCGCCGTATCCTCGCGGCCGCCGTGCGCGGCGAGATCCCGCAGGCCCGGCTCGAGATGCATGACGAGTCCGGGACCTACCTCGAGACGCGCGCCCCGGATCTCACCCTCCGCGTGATCGGCGCCGATGCGACGGGGGAGCTCGAGGTGCCGGTCGAGCTGTCGGAGACGGGCGAGGCGGACGTCGACGGCCCGCGGTGCCTCATCGCCGAGGGAGACGGTGTGCGGGCCGTCGTCGCGCGTCTTACCTGAGGGGCGGTCCGCGCGGTCAGAGGCCGCGCGGACCCCAGGACCGCAGCCGGCGATGGCTGGTGAGCGACATGTACAGCGCGATGCACCAGCCGAGGACGGTCCACCCGGTGAGCAGGTTCACCCAGAACACCGCCCACACGTTGGAACGGCCACGGACGGCGGCGACGGCCCATGGAGCCAGGTAGCCCGCCGTGGCGATGGCCAGGACGACGGCGATCGTCGCGTGCAGGGGGCGGTCGCGCTGGTCGGTCATGATCGTCATGGGTCCAGGCTACGCGCGAGACCCGCCGCGGAGGGCGCCCTGTCCACCGTTCCGCAGTGCGCCGATAATGTACATTATGTCAACTAGCCCGTTCTTCGCCTCCCCTTCGGACGGTCGCCTGCACGGCACGCGCCACATCGGGACCTGGCCCAGGAGGTCGCGCCGGGCGGCACCGACACCGCGTACCGGCGATTCATTCCCCCGGGTCTGTGGACAGCCGGTCCAGCAACGGCAGGACGGCCGCCACCGCCGTCCGGCTCTCGTGCCAGAGCCCGTGTCGCAACCGGGAATGGACGGCCTGCTGACTGATCCCGAGCTCGGCCGCCGCCTCTCGCTGACTGGCGCCGGCTTCGACCAGCCGTCCCGCCGCGTGCTGATCAGCGGACCGGCGCCGTTCCACCGTGGCGACCAGCTGCAGGGTGGCCTCCGCACAGCGCAGATCGGCCTCTCGGCCGGCATCCGAGGCGCGGTCCGCGCGACCTCCGCCCGGCAGCACGAGTCGGCCCGGTGCCCGCCGGGCCCGCCGCCGCTCGGCTGTTGTCAGGTACGACAATAATGAGTCCTTGTCGAGGGCATCCTCGGGATCCAACAGCACCGCCCAGGACCCGGTCCGCACAGCCCACAACGCCAGGCCCACCGCAGCCGCCATGCTTTCGACGACGACGGCCAGCTCGCCGTCGTGCGACGCCGCATCGGCGACCGGGCCGAATTCGTCGAGAAGCCACGCCGCCGCGATCACAGCCGCGTCCGGGTGAGGATCATCGAGCAGCACCGCTGCCAGACGTCGGGCGTCGTCGGCCGTGGCAGCGGTCGGTCGGATGGGCACCAGATGCACGAACACCATACAGAGAGCCTACCTCTGACAACATTGGCATCTTGTCATAGGCCCCGTCCACCGAGTCACCTGTGGCTGGACGCGCCGCCTCGACCTTGCGGTGGGCCAGACTGGATGCATGACGTCCTCCCCCACCGCCCGTCGTGCCGTGCCCGCCGAGCACCGTGACCCGCGCGGCGCCCAGCCGGCACTTGCCGTCGACCTCCTCCTCACCCTCCTCTTCGTGGCTCTGGGCCAGGGGCAGCACGCGACAGAGCGCGGGCCGCTGGGGCTGCTGGTCACGGCGGCGCCGTTCCTCGCGGGTCTCCTGGTCATGACCGGGCTGACCGCCGGACACCGGACCTGGGCCCGCGTGTGGCCCCACGGCGTGATCGTGTGGCTGGGGACCGTCGCCGTCGGGATGGTCCTACGCGTGGCCTTCGGCCTCGGTGGCGCACCCGTGTCCTTCGTGCTCGTGGCGCTCGGGGTGCTGGGCGTCCTGCTCCTGGGCCGCCGGGCCGTGACCGCCTGGCTGGTGCGCCGCACCCGGAGGTGAGGGCCCGGCGCGCAGCTAGGATCGTCGGGGACACCGGACCCACAGCATCGAGGAAATGAGGACCGCCCGTGGTCACCGCCATCGTCTTGATCAAGACCGACAAATCCAGCATCCCGGAGACCGCCGAGACCCTCGCCGCCCTCGAGGGGGTCGGGTCGGTCTACTCCGTGACCGGCGCGTGGGACCTGGTGGCGATGGTCAAGGTGCGCCGCTACGAGGACCTCGCCGACGTGATCGCCGACCACCTCTCCAAGGTCGACGGGATCCAGGACACCGAGACCATGCTGGCCTTCCGGACCTACTCGTCCGAGGACCTCGGCGAGGGATGGGCGCTCGGCTTCGACTCCTGAGCGTCTTCTCGACGACGGGCCCCACCTCGCCGGTGAGGGTTCGTCGTCGCACCATCAGGACCGGGAGAAGGCGACCCAGCGGTCCAGGACGTCACGCGCGGCGCCGGAGTCGATCGACTCGGCGGCCCGCGTCATGTTGGCCGCCAGTCGCTCCATCAGCGGCGCGTCCGCGTCGCGGTCCCAGGCCGTCAGGCCCGCGGCCGCGTTGAGGAGGACGGCGTCGCGGATCGGACCCTTCTCCCCCGCCAGCAGAGCGCGGACGAGGGTCGCGTTGTAGGCGCCGTCCCGCCCGGCCAGGGCCTGAACGGGGGCCAGGTCGATGCCCAGCTCGCGGGGGTCGAGCTCGTGGGTGCTCACACCGTCCCGGACCTCCATGACGGTCGACGGCCCCGACGTCGTGATCTTGTCCCGGCCGTCCGCCCCGCGGAAGACGAAGCCGCGCACCCCTCGGTCCGCGAGCACCTGGGCGAGCAGCGGGACCATGGCCTCACTCGAGCAGCCCAGGGCCTGGGCGGTGACCTGGGCCGGATTGCTCAGGGGGCCGAGGAAGTTGAACACGGTGGGCACGCCGAGCTGCTTGCGCACCGGGGCCACATACTTCATGGACGGGTGGTAGTTCTGGGCGAAGAGGAACGTGATGCCCACGGCCTCGGCGCACTCCTCGGCCTTCCGGGCCGGCATGGACAGGTCCACGCCGAGGGCCTCGATCACGTCGGCCGCGCCGGCGGTGGACGAGGCGCCGCGGTTCCCGTGCTTGACGATCCGCGCGCCCGCACCTGCGGCCACGAGCGAGGACATCGTGGAGAGGTTCACGGTCCCCAGGCGGTCGCCGCCCGTGCCCACGACGTCGAGGGTCTCCCCCGGCACGTGCACCGGGTTCGCCGCCTGGACCATCGCCTCGGTCAGGCCGCGCAGCTCCGGCACCGTCACCCCCTTGGCGGCCAGGGCGAGGAGGAATCCGCCCACCTGCCCCTCGGTGGCGTCGCCGGCCATCATCTCCCCCATGGCCCACGCGGCGACGTCGTCGCTGAGGTCCTCACCGACGGTGAGGGCGCGGAAGACCTCCGGCCAGGAGGTCCCAAGGACTGCTGCGGTGTTCTCGGGGGTGCTCACGCACTGAGCCTAGCGGCCCGGCCGCACCCGGCACCGCGTCGTGTCATGCGCCGCGCACCGCGAACCTGAACATCCCCTGGACGCCAGCCCCCGACTGTCACTGAAACCCCCCGACGGTGCTGACGACCTGTCCTGCGACACGGTAGGTTCGATTTACCGCCCGGGCGGTGTTTGGGGCCATAATGGCTGGGTGACCACAGCTAACCCCACTCTCCATCAGCCCACCACGGGGCTCCCGAGCCGGCCGAACATGGTGCAGGTCGGGACCATGGTGTGGCTTGCCAGCGAGCTCATGTTCTTCGGTGGGCTCTTCGCCATGTACTTCACCCTGCGCTCCACGTCTCCGGAGCTCTGGGCCGAGCACACCGCGATCCTCAACGTCCCGCTCGCCGCGGTGAACACGACGATCCTGGTGCTCTCCTCCGTCACCGCCCAGTTCGGCGTCCTCGCCGCCGAGCGCCTTCAGCCCCGCCGCACCGGCGGCTTCCTGCAGTTCGGGAAGTGGGGCATGGTCGAGTGGTTCATCCTGACCTTCATCATGGGCTCGATCTTCGTGGCGGTGCAGTCCTACGAGTACGCGGTTCTCGTCTCCGAGGGTGTGACCGTCGCGGCGAACGCGTACGGCTCGGCGTTCTACATCACCACCGGCTTCCACGCCATCCACGTGACCGGCGGCCTGATCGCGTTCCTCTTCATCATCGGCCGCGCCTACATGGCCCGCCGCTTCGGCCACCACGAGGCGACGTCGGCGATCGTCGTGTCCTACTACTGGCACTTCGTGGACGTCGTCTGGATCGCCCTGTTCTTCATCGTCTACTTCCTGAAGTAAGACGACCCCCACTCCCCGCACCGACTTCAGGCCCGGGCCGGCAGCATGAGCGGCCCGCCCGGGAAGAGAACGATAGGAAACCCCCGTGAAGGCACTTTCGCAGAACCGACGCCATCCCCTGATGGGGCTGGCGCTCCTCCTGCTGGGACTCCTGGTGACCGGCGGACTGTACTCCGTCGCGAGCACCGTGAACCAGGCGCAGGCGGCCACGCAGGTCACCGCGGCCGCCTCGGCTGATGACATCTCCGAGGGCGAGAAGCTCTTCAACGCGAACTGCGCCTCGTGCCACGGCACGGGTGCCGCGGGGGGTCCCTCCGGTCCGTCCCTGATCGGTGTCGGCGCCGCCTCCGTCGACTTCCAGGTGGGCACCGGCCGCATGCCGATGCAGATGAACGGCCCGCAGGCCCAGGTCAAGCCGAACCAGTTCAACGACGAGCAGACGGCGCAGCTCGCCGCCTACGTCGCCTCCCTCGGCGCCGGCCCGGCCATCCCAGAGGACGAGTACCTGGATGTGAACCACGAGGACGTGGACATCACCCGTGGCGGCGACCTGTTCCGCATCAACTGCGCCATGTGCCACAACGCGGCTGCGGCCGGCGGTGCGCTCACCCGCGGCAAGTACGCCCCGTCTCTGCAGGGCGTGGACGAGAAGCACATCTACGAGGCCATGGAGACCGGCCCGCAGAACATGCCGGTGTTCTCCGACTCGAACATCAAGCCCGAGGACAAGCGCGACATCATCGCCTACCTCAAGACCATCGAGAACCAGGGCTCCCCCGGCGGCCTCACCCTCGGCTCGCTCGGCCCCGTCTCCGAGGGCCTGTTCATCTGGACCGCGGGCCTGGCGCTGATCATCGGCTTCATGGTCTGGCTCACCAGCCGATCCTCCTGATCCCATCGGCGCAGGCGCGCCGACCACCCGTCATCGACATTCATCACTCGAGTAAAGGAAACAGGACATATGGGCGAGAAAGGCTTTGAAGGGACCGAGCACCGCTCGGGTTCCCTCGAGCACGCCGGCGAGGACGCGCCCCGGTACGCGATCGACAACCCGGGCCTGCCTCCGCACCGTCCGCGCCTGGCCGATGAGGATCCGAAGGCCGCGAAGCGCGCCGAGCGTCAGGTCTCGGTCATGTTCCTCATCTCCATCGTGGGCACGGTGCTCTTCTTCATCGGCTACTTCGGTGTGGGGCAGATCGGCAACGGTGAGGCGTTCAGCAAGATCTACCTGCAGAACCTGCTGCTCGGCCTGGGCACCGCCCTCGCCATGTTCGGCATCGGCATCGGCGTGGTGCACTGGGCCAAGACCCTGATGCCGGACCACGAGACCGTGGAGGACCGTCACGAGATCCGCTCGGAGGACGACCGCGTGGCCGCCACCGGGATGATCTCCGAGATCCTGGACGAGTCGCAGATCAAGCGCCGCCCCCTGCTGCGCAACACCCTGATCGGCGCCGCCCTGCTGGCCCCCCTGCCGTTCATCGCCGTGTTCCGCGATCTGGACGACTCGGACAATTTCTCGGACCAGGAGGCTCACAACTTCGGCCCTGAGCGTCTGCGCCACACCATGTGGGCCGAGGGCGTGCGCCTCGTGCGCGACCCCACCGGCTCCCCCATCAAGGCCTCGGACGTCACGCTCGGCTCCGCCGTGCACGTCATCCCCGACGGCCTGAACGACCTGGGCCCTGACAAGCTCAACCAGAAGGCCAAGGCCGTCGTCCTGCTCATGCGCCTCGACCCGGCCAAGGTGAAGATCACCCCGGGTCGCGAGGACTGGAACGTGGACGGGATCTTCGCCTACTCCAAGGTCTGCACGCACGTGGGCTGCCCGATCGCCCTGTACGAGCAGCACACCCACCACCTGCTCTGCCCCTGCCACCAGTCGACCTTCGACCTGACGCAGGAGTGCAAGGTCATCTTCGGCCCGGCCAGCCACGCGCTGCCGCAGCTGCCGATCACCGTGGACGACGAGGGCTACCTCGTGGCCCAGAGCGATTTCCATGAGCCCGTCGGGCCTGTCTACTGGGAGCGTGGCTGACACCTATGAGCACCACCGTGAATGAGTTCCAGCCGGCGACCACGACCGGCCGCATCGCCAACTTCGTCGACACCCGCATGGGCATGTCGCCGATCGTGAAGTTCTTCGGCCGCAAGATCTTCCCGGACCACTGGACGTTCATGTTCGGCGAGGTCGCCCTGTACAGCTTCGTCATCCTGCTGCTGTCCGGCGCGTTCCTCACCCTCTTCTTCGACCCCTCCATGTCGGAGGTCGTCTACGACGGGGCCTACGCCCCGCTGCGCGGCATCGAGATGTCCGCGGCCTACGCCTCGACCCTGGACATCTCGTTCGACGTGCGCGGCGGCCTGTTCATGCGCCAGCTGCACCACTGGGCGGCGCTGATGTTCGTGGCGGCCATGTCCGTCCACATGCTGCGCGTGTTCTTCACCGGCGCGTTCCGTCGCCCGCGTGAGCTGAACTGGCTGGTCGGCTGCTTCCTGCTGATGGCCGGCTGGGCCGCCGGCTTCACCGGCTACTCCCTGCCCGACGAGGTGCTCTCCGGCAACGGCCTGCGCATCATCGACGGCATCCTGAAGTCGCTGCCGCTGGTGGGCACGTACCTCTCCGCCTTCTTCTTCGGCGGCGAGTTCCCCGGCCACTCGGTCATCGGCCGCCTGTACGCCCTGCACATCATGATCGTGCCGGCCGCCATCCTGCTGCTGATCGGCATCCACCTGTTCATGGTCGTCGTGCACAAGCACACCCAGTACCCGGGCCCGGGCCGCACCGAGGACAACGTGGTCGGCTACCCGGTGGGCCCCGTGTACGCGGCCAAGGCCGGCGGCTTCTTCTTCATCGTGTTCGGTGTGCTCGCGCTCATCGCCTCCACGGTGACGATCAACGCCAACTGGAACTACGGCCCGTACGATCCGTCCCCGGTGCAGGCCGGCACCCAGCCCGACTGGTACATCGGCGTGTTCGACGGCGCCCTGCGCCTCATGCCGGGCATGATCGGCGACTACTCCTTCCTCTGGAACATCCCGATGCCGTGGGGCTCCTCGGTGTCCCTGCCCATGGGCGTGCTCGTGCCGCTGATCCCGGTCGGCGTCCTGCTCGTCGGCATGTGCACCTGGCCCTGGATCGAGCGGTGGATCACCAAGGACAACACTGAGCACCACCTGCTCGACCGTCCGCGCAACGCCCCGGCCCGCACGGGCATCGGCGTGGCCGCCGTCGTCTGGTACTGCGTCATGTGGGCGGCCGCGTCCTCGGACCTCATCGCCACCCACTTCCGCCTCTCCCTGAACGACGTGCTGTACGTGCTGCGCGCGCTGTTCTTCCTCGGCCCGGTGATCGCCTTCATCGTCACCCGCCGCATCTGCCTCTCCCTGCAGCGCAAGGACCGTGAGCTCGTGCTCCACGGCCACGAGGCCGGTGTCATCGAGATGTCCCCCGAGGGCGGCTTCCACGAGCGGCACCGTCAGCTCACCGACTACGAGCTGTACCGCCTGGTGTCCTTCGAGGATCGTCGCCCGGTGCCGGCCATCCCCGGCCGCAACGGCAAGGTGGGCATGCTGGAGAAGGCCCGTGCCGGCCTGAACCGCATGTTCTACCAGGATCGCGTCGCCCCGGTCTCCCGCGAGGAGCTGGTGGAGGCCCGCACCCACGGCCAGCACGGCCACGAGGAGCACCCCGTCGAGCTCGAGCACGGCTCGCACGCCCCTCACCTGGATCGCTGATCCCGAGCGGCTGATTCCCTGACGAAGGGCCCCACGCACCATGGTGCGTGGGGCCCTTCGACGTTCCCAGGGTGACCTCGAGGACGCGCTGCCCTGAGCAGCCCCGACGCCGCGGCGCGCATCGGCCCGCATGGACGGCGAAGGGTTCAGGCCCGCCGGTCCCGGGCCACCCCCGTGGGCCTGCCCAGCGTTTCCCGCCAGCCTGGGACGTGCCCGGCCCCTGCTGACGGCCACGTGCCCGGTTCCGGACTCCCAGGTGCCGCGGGCCCGTGCCCGACGGTGTGTCCTGGCGGCGGGGGCTGTCCCGGCAGGGTGGCCATCCGCCACCCCTGGGCCCCGAGATGGACGACTGTCAAGGGCCATTGAGTTCTGCCCATAGGCGGCCAGTGTTTCTTCCCGCT
>NZ_JALJRI010000025.1:0-20110 GCF_024519795.1 Micrococcus sp. Mcc89
CCACTCGTCTCATCTCAGTCCGGCCCTCGTGCCAAGAACCTCATGACCCACAACAGCTAGGGTGGGGCCATGCCCGCCGACGTCGCCGTCCCCCGCCCCCGTCCCGCCGACCAGGACCGCTTCCGCGCCGCCGTCGCCGACGCCCTCGACCGCCTGCTGGCGGAGCACCGGGACCTCGCCCGGGACGTCCACCCGCTGACGGCGCCCCTCGTGGACGCGATCGCGGACCTGACCGCGGGCGGCAAGCGCCTGCGCGCCGTCCTGGCCTGGCTCGGCTGGCGGGCGGCCGGTGGCGAGGCGGAGGACCCCCGCATCGCCGAGGCGGGCGCGGCGTTCGAGCTGTTCCAGGCCGCGGCGCTGATCCACGACGACATCCTGGACCGCTCGGACACCCGCCGCGGGATGCCCAGCGTGCACCGCCGCTTCGAGTCCCTCCACCGGGAGGCGGGCTGGCGCCACGCCGCGGAGCACTTCGGCGTCTCCGCCGCGATCCTCGCCGGCGACGTCGCCCTGGGGATGAGCGAGACGGCCTTCGCGCGTGTCCTCGCCGGCACCCCCCGGGAGGACCGGGCGCGGGCCGAGCTCGAGCGGATGCGCTTCGGGGTGATGGCGGGTCAGTACCTCGACGTGGTGGCCGAGATGGCCCCGGCGGCGCGCGGTGCCCGCGAGGCCGAGGCGGCCGCCGAGGCGGTCGTGGAGCACAAGTCGGCGCGCTATTCGGCCGTGCACCCTCTGGCCCTCGGTGGGCTGCTGGCGGGGGCGGACGACGGGCTGGTGACCGCGTTCGCCCGGGTGTCGCTGCCGTTCGGCATGGCCTTCCAGTACCGGGACGACCTGCTCGGCGTGTTCGGCGATCCGGCGACCACGGGCAAGCCCGCGGGCGACGACCTGCGGGAGGGGAAGCAGACGGTGCTCATCGCCCGCGCCGTCGAGCTGCTCGCCCCGGACGAGGCCGCCGCGCTCGACGCGGACCTCGGCGACCCGGACCTCGGCGCGGACCGGGTGGCCCACTGGCAGGGCGTCCTCGAGGCGTGCGGCGCGCGCCGGGCCGTCGAGGAGCGGGTCGCGGCGCTCTCGCATGAGGCGGCCGGGGCCGTGGCGGGCCTGCTCGCGCACGGCGTCCCCGAGGACGTGAGCGCCGAGCTCACGCGGCTGATCGATGCATATACGTCGCGCCGCCACTGAGCGGCGACGGACCCCGCGGGCGGATCGTCGCCCGCGGGGCCGGCTCACCAGGCCAGGGCCTGGGCGCGACGCCGGATCTCGGTCTTCCGGCCGTCCCGGAGTGCGTCGATGGGCCGGCCGGGCAACGACTCGTCCTCGGTGAACAGCCAGCGGAGGGCCTCCTCGTCGGAGAAGCCGGCGTCGGCCAGCAGCACGAGCGTGCCCTGCAGGGAATCGAGCACGCCGGTCTCGGTGAGGAACAGCGCCGGCACGGACCGCACCGCGGGCTCGGGGCGACGCACGGCCAGCAGGCGGCGATCATGCACGAGGTTGTGGACGCGGGTCACGCGCTGGTCGAGGCGCTCCGCCACGTCGGGCACGGAGAGCCACTCGCCCACGAGGGCGTCGAGCTCGGCGGGGATCGCGTCAGCGGGGACCGGGGTGTCGGAGGAAGTGGTGCTCACGGGCGCCAGCCTACGTGGCCGCCGACGGGCCCGGCCCACCGCGCTCCGGACGGCATAGATCTCAGGATGGTCACGAAGATCACATTCCGATAACATCGCCGAGGCTCCACGGCCGGGCGCCGACGTCGTCGGTCGACCGCGGGGGGCCACGGGTCCCGCCCGTCACTTCCCCGTCGTGTTCCATCCGTCCGATCCGATGCCGAGGTCTGCCGTGTCCCACACCCCGTCCGCTCCCGCCGCCTGCGCTCCGTCCTGACCGGCAGCGCGGTGCCCCTGCTGCTGCTCACCGCTCTGCCCACCCAGGCCCACGCCCAGGAGGCGGCGGTGCACACCGTGCGCCCGGGCGACACCCTCACCCGGATCTCGGCCGCCCGCGGCGTCTCCGTCGCCGACCTGCTGCGGTTCAACGGCCTGGGCCTGGAGACCGTGCTCTACCCGGGTGACGAGCTCCGCTTGACCGGCGAGGCGGCCCCGGCCCCGGCCGCCGGGACCTACACGGTGCAGCCGAACGACGGGTGGTGGATCATCGCCCGCCGCACCGGCGTCTCCGCCGCGCAGCTGCAGCGCCTCAACGGCATGAGCGCGTCGAGCATGCTCCACCCGGGCATGGTCCTCACCACGCAGCGCACGGCCCCCGCGCCGAAGGCCCCCACGTCGACCACCCCGGCCACGACCCCGGCCTCCGCGCCGGCGTCGACGGCCCCGGCGGCGGCCGGCGGGACGGTCCGGTACACCGTGGTCTCCGGCGACTCCCTCTGGGGGATCTCCCAGCGGTTCGAGGTCTCCATCCCCCGTCTGCGCGAGCTCAACGGCCTGACGCGGGCCTCGACGCTGCACCCCGGCGACGTGCTCGTGATCTCCGACGCCACCCTCGAGGTGGAGCCGGTCTCCGGCGTCCAGGTGGTCGGCGACACCTTCCTCGGGCGCACCTACGCGCCGCACGTCACGGCCTCGGCGAACGAGAACCTGCGCCTGCTGCGCTCCGTCCCGCAGCCCACCCCCGAGCAGATGCAGCAGATCGTCCGCGAGACCGCCGAGCGGATGGGCGTGGACCCCCGCCTGGCCCTGGGCCACGCGTACACCGAGTCCCGCTTCCGCATGGCCTCGGTCTCCCCCGGCAACGCCGTGGGGGCGATGCAGGTCATCCCGATCACGGGCGAGTTCGCCTCGGAGCTGGTGGGCCGCGAGCTGAACCTGCTGGACCCCTACGACAACGCGGTGGCCGGCGTCGCGTTCATCAAGTACGTGCAGGACCGCACCCCCACCCTCGACCAGGGCATCGGGGCCTACTACCAGGGCCTCGGCGGAGTGCTGGACAGCGGCCTGAACCCGGAGGCACGGGACTACGTGGCCAAGGTGCGTGCCGCGATGGCGATGTTCTGATCCGCCGGCGGCGGACCGCCCCGAGGGGGTCCGCCGCCTGTCCTACCCTGGGACGATGAGCAGCGCACGCCGGGACCCCCTCGTGGGGGGCATCGTCGACGGCCGCTACCGGGTCGTCGAGCGGCTGGCCCGGGGCGGCATGTCCACCGTCTACCTGGCCGTGGACGAGCGTCTCGACCGCGAGGTGGCGCTCAAGGTCATGCATCCGCACCTGGCGGAGGACCCCGTCCTGGTCGGCCGGTTCGAGCAGGAGGCCAAGACGGCGGCGCGGCTGTCCCATCCGCACGTCGTCGCGGTCCTGGACCAGGGCCACACCGAGGCCGAGGACGGCGACGTGCTGGCCTACCTCGTGATGGAGCACGTGCCCGGCCGCACGCTGCGCACCGTCATCCGGGACCGTGCCCCGCTCTCACCCCGGGAGGCGCTGCGGTTCCTGCGGCCGCTCGTCGACGGCCTGGCCGCCGCGCACCGCGCCGGGCTGGTGCACCGGGACGTGAAGCCGGAGAACGTGCTCGTCCGCGACGACGGCCGGGTGACGGTCGCGGACTTCGGCCTGTCCCGCGCCGCCACGGCCCACACCATGGCCGGGCAGGCCGTCGTGGGCACGCCCGCCTACCTCGCCCCCGAGCACATCGCCGGGGCGCCCGCCGACGCCCGCTCCGACGTGTACGCCGTGGGCATCATCCTGTTCGAGCTGCTCACGGGCCGCCAGCCGTACACCGCGGCGACCGCGCTGCAGGTCGCCTACCGCCATGTCCACGAGCGGGTCCCCGTGCCGTCCACGCTGCACCCCGGGCTCCCCGAGGACCTCGACGACCTCGTGCTGTGGTGCACCGAGCCGGACCCGGCCGACCGGCCCGCCGGTGCCGGCGAGCTCCTGCACCGCATCGACGCCGTGGCGGCGGGCCTGGACCCCGACGAACCGGACCGCAGCCCCGCCGCGCAGCCCGCCGAGGGCCCGGGCGCGGACCCGGCGGTGGCCGCCCCCGCCGCCGATGGCCCCGAGGACGCAGCCCCGGACGGGAACCTGGAGACCCGGGCCCTCGACGCCGGCGACCACCACGCGACGCGCGTGCTCCCCGCCCTGGCCGAGTCCGACCTCGACGCGGACATGACCGACGTCATCGACACCCGTGCGGCGACGCGCGGGGCCGACCGGCGGCCCGCCGCGCGCCCGGCGGAGCCGATCGGCCCGCTCGCGGTCGACCCCGCTCCGGCGGACCGGCA
Source organism: Micrococcus sp. Mcc89 (assembly GCF_024519795.1). NCBI lineage: Bacteria > Bacillati > Actinomycetota > Actinomycetes > Micrococcales > Micrococcaceae > Micrococcus > Micrococcus sp. Mcc89. Next base: position 4,239 of record NZ_JALJRI010000025.1, read on the forward strand.
TCCGGGGCGCGAGTCCCCGCGGCGGCTGCGTCGGGCGGCCCGCCGCCCCGCCCTCGACCTCGGCCAGGGCACCGGCCGGGCCGCGGCGATCGGCGCGGCCGTGACCCTGCTGCTCACCGGCGTCGCCCTGCTGCTGGGCTGGACGCTGGGCTCCGGCGGCCTCGGAGTCGGTGGCGTGGCGGTGGTCCCCGACCTCGACGGGCTGGCCCGGGAGGCGGCGGAGGAACGGCTGACCGCCGCGGGCTTCACCGCGGCGGTCACGGCCCGGCACGACGAACTCCGCACGGAGGGCACGGTCGTCGCCAGCTCGCCCGCGGCCGGGGAGCCGGCGGGGCGCGGCACCCCCGTCGAGCTCACCGTCTCCGCCGGCCCCGCGCCGGCGCCGGTGCCGGACCTGACCGGCGTCGTGATCCGGCGGGCCCACGGCGTGGCCCGGGACGCCCGATTCACCGTGGAGGTCGCGGAGCGCCGCACCGATCCCGCGGTGCCGGCCGGGGCCGTGATCGAGCAGCACCCGGCCCCCGGCGAGCAGGCGACGCCGGGCACCGCGGTCCGCGTGGTGCTCTCCGAAGGCCGCGCCGTGCGCCCGGTGCCGGACGTGACCGGGCAGGATCCGGAGATGGCGGGCACGACGCTGGCGGACGACGGCTGGGACGCCCGCGTGCATCGCCTGCCGCTGCCGCTCTCCGGCCGGGGCGAGTCCCGGGTCCTGCACCAGTCCCCCGCCGCCGGGACCGCCCTGCCCGAGGGCACCGCGGTCCACGTCTGGGTCGGCTGAGCCGGGGCGTGCCCGGCCGCGCGGTCAGGCCCGCGGCGCGCGGCGCTCGGGGTGGGAGAGGGCCTCGGTGACCTTGAACGCCATCTCCAGGGACTGCTGGTGGTTCAGCCGCGGGTCGCACAGCGTCTCGTAGCGGGCGTCGAAGTCGGCCTCGTTGATCGGGTCGGAGCCGCCCAGGCACTCGGCGACGTCGTCGCCGGTCAGCTCGACGTGCATGCCGCCCGGGTGCGTGCCGAGCTCGCGGTGCACCTCGAAGAAGCCGCTGACCTCGTCCATCACGTCCTCGAACCGGCGGGTCTTGTAGCCGTTAGCCGCGGTCACGGTGTTGCCGTGCATGGGGTCGGTGACCCACACCGGCTCCAGCCCCGCGTCCCGGACGCCCTCGACGATGCCGGGGAGCACGTCCCGGATCCGCTCCGCGCCCATGCGGGTGATGAAGGTCAGGCGGCCCGGCTCGCGCTCCGGGTCCAGCCGCTCCGCGAGCTCGAGGGCATCCGCGGTCGTGGTGGTCGGGCCGAGCTTCACGCCGATCGGGTTGCGGACCCGGGAGAGGAAGTCGACGTGGGCGCCATCCACCTGGCGGGTGCGCTCGCCGATCCACAGGAAGTGGGCGCTCGTGGCGTAGGGGTCGCCGCTGCGTGAGTCCACGCGGGTCAGGGCGCGCTCGTAGTCGAGCAGGAGCGCCTCGTGGGCCGAGTAGAACTCGGTGCGGCGCATGGCCTCGAAGTCCACGCCCGCGGCGTTCATGAAGCGGACCGCGCGGTCGATCTCGGCGGCCATCTCCTCGTACTGGGCGTAGGCCGGGTTGGCCATGAAGCCCTGGTTCCACTGGTGCACGCTGCGCAGATCGGCGAAGCCGCCCTGGGTGAAGGCGCGGACCAGGTTCAGGGTGGAGGCGGAGGTGTGGTAGGCCTGCACCATCCGTCGGGCGTCGTGCCGGCGTGCCTGCTCGGTGAACTCGTAGCCGTTCACGATCTCGCCGCGGAAGCTGGGCAGCGTGACGCCGTCGCGGGTCTCCGTGTCCGAGGACCGCGGCTTGGCGAACTGGCCGGCGATCCGGCCCATCTTCACGACCGGCATGGAGGCGCCGTAGGTCAGCACCGCGGCCATCTGCAGGATGGTCTTCACCCGGGCGCTGATCCGGTTGGCGGTGGACCCGGCGAACGTCTCGGCGCAGTCGCCGCCCTGCAGGAGGAACGCGCGGCCCTGGGCGACGTCGGCCAGACGGGCGCGCAGCAGGTCGACCTCGCCCGCGAAGACGAGCGGGGGCAGGGCGCTCAGCTCGGCGACGGCGGCGCGGTGATCGGCCTCGTCCGCCCAGGACGGCGCCTGTGCGATCGGCAGCGAGCGCCAGTGGTCCAGGCCGGGGATGTCGGCGGCGCCCTCCGAGATGGCGGTGCCGAAGGCCAGGATCTTCTCGCGGGGGTCTTCAGTCATGTGCACCAGGCTAGGGGCCGCGTGCCGCGCCCCGGTCTGAGCGTCCCCGGATGACGACGCGCGGGCCCCGCTCAGTCGCGGGCGCGTGGCGGAGCGGCCGTACGGCCCGCCTTCACGTCCGCCGCGTAGGTGTCCACGTACTCCTGGCCCGACAGGCGCCGGATGGCCTCCATGATCTCGTCCGTCACCTCCCGCAGCACCCGGGGGTCGCCGGCGGCCTCGGCACGGTCGGAGAAGTCCAGCGGCTCGCCGAAGATCATGCCCAGGCGCCGGATCCGCGGCAGCACGTGGCCGATCGGCTGCACCCGGTCCGTGCCGATCATCGCGATGGGCACCACGGGCGCGCCCGAGGCCAGCGCGAGCTTGGCCACGCCGATCTTGCCGCGGTGCAGCCGCCCGTCCGGGCTGCGGGTGCCCTCCGGGTAGATCCCGAGCAGCCGGCCCTCCCGCAGCGCCTCGAGGCCCGCGTCCAGCGAGCGCAGGGACGCCTCTCCGCCGGAGCGGTCCATGGGCAGCTGGTTCGCCGCCTCGAAGAACCGGCGGGTGACCCAGCCCTTCACGCCCGGGCCGGTGAAGTACTCGTGCTTGGCCAGGAAGTGCACCTGGCGGTCGAGCATGGCCGGCATGAACACCGAGTCCGAGACGGACAGGTGGTTGCTGGCCAGGATCGCCGGGCCCTCGGCCGGCACGTTCCCGAGGCCCTTCACCCAGGGGCGGAACAGCAGGCGGGTGGCCGGAGCCACGGCGAACGTCTTGGCGGACCAGTAGAACGTGGACACGAGGGCCTTCCGGTCGGGGCGGTCGGGTGCCTGCCCATCGTATGGTCCGCCTGCCTTACCCTGGCACCATGCCCCGCCCCGTCGCCGTCGCCCCCGAAGACCTCCCCCTGCGCCTCATGCCCGCCGCTCCCGCCCGGCGCGACCACTGCGTCGTGCTCCTGCACGGGTTCACCTCGACTCCGGCCTCCGTCCGCGCCTGGGCCGAGGGGCTCGCGGCAGGCGGCTCCCCCGTGAGCGTGCCCCTGCTGCCGGGGCACGGCACGCGGTGGGAGGACCTCGCCGCCACGGGTGCGGACGAGATCCGCGCCGCCGTCCGGGCCGTCGTGGACCTCGAGCTCGCCCGACACGGCCGCGTGGTCATGGCGGGCATCTCGATGGGCGGCGCCCTCGCGCTCGACGCCGCGGCCCACCGACCCGTGGCCGGCGTGCTCGTGGTGAACCCCGCGCTGCGCTTCGCCAGCCCCCTCGCCCCCTTCGCCCCGCTGCTGGCCCCGTTCGTCCCCACGGTCGCCCCGATCGCGGACGACATCGCGGACCCGACGGCGCGCGAGCGCGCCTACCCCCGCACGCCGATGGCCGGCGTCGCCGCCCTCGGCCGCATCCAGCGGGCCGCCCGCCGCGCCCTGCCGCGGATCACCGCTCCCGTGACGGTCTACCGGTCCGCCCGCGACGCCGTCGTGCCCGTCTCGAGCCACCGGGCCCTGGTGCGGGGCCTGCGCCACGCCCCCGTGGAGGTGGTGGGACTGCCCCGCAGCCGCCACGTCGCCACGCTCGACTACGACCTGCCGCTGCTGATCGACCACGGCCGGAGCGCGGTCGCCGCCATGACGACGCACTGAGTCGCGCCCCGGACCCCACCGCTCCCGGTTGTACAGTGTGCGTGACACGACTCACACTTACTTCCGTTGTGCCGCCCACCGGTCGGCGGAACCGACCCAACGCCCGAGGAGTCCCATGCACGAGATCAGCGAGCCGTACCAGCCCCGCCTGTCCCCGGAGGCGAACATCACGGACTTCCTGGAACGCCAGGCCACGGAGCGTCCCGACCACGGCCTCTTCGCGGTGGCGGACGCGCAGGATCAGTGGACGGACGTCTCCGCCCGGGACGCCCGCGAGCGCGTGCGGGCCCTGGCCAAGGGGCTCATCGCCGCCGGGATCCAGCCCGGGGAGACGGTCGGGCTCCTGGCCTCCACCCGCCTGGAGTGGACCCTGGTCGACTTCGCCATCTGGTATGCAGGCGCGGTCACCGTGCCCGTGTACGAGACCTCCTCCGTCAGCCAGGTGTCCTGGATCATCGAGGACTCGCACGTGCGCGCCGTCGTGACCGGGAACGAGGACCTCGCCAAGACGGTGCGGGACGCGGTGCAGCGCGAGGGCCTGCCGGAGCTGATCGGCCTGTGGACGATGGACCCGGCCGACGGCGACCCCGGCTCCGGCCTCGAGGCGCTCGTCGCCCTGGGCACGGACGTCACCGATGAGGAGCTCGAGACGCGCCGGTCCTCCGCCGGCCTGGCCGACCTGGCGACCATCATCTACACCTCCGGCACCACGGGCCGGCCCAAGGGCTGCGAGCTCACGCACGAGAACTTCGCGGAGCTCGTCAACCAGACCCTGTCCTCCTCGCTCGGCGACGTCGTCCGCGAGGACACCTCCACCGTGCTGTTCATCCCCCTGGCGCACGTGTTCGCGCGCTTCGTCTCGGTGCTCACCGTCGCCGCGGGCGCACGCTGCGGGCACGTCTCGGACATCAAGCGGCTCTCGGTCTCGCTGCAGACCTTCCAGCCGAGCTTCGTGCTGGCCGTGCCGCGCGTGTTCGAGAAGATCTACAACGCGGCGCTGCTCAACGCGCAGAGCGGCGGCAAGGAGAAGATCTTCCGCCGTGGCGCGGACGTGGCGATCCGCTGGTCCCGGGCGCTGGACTCGGGCCAGATGACGGCGCCCCTGCGGCTGCAGCGCGCGTTCTACTCCGCGCTGGTCTACCGCCGGATCCGGACGGCCATGGGCGGCCGGCTCGCGTACGCGGTCTCCGGCGGCGGCCCCCTCTCCACCGACCTGGCGCACTTCTTCCGCGGCGTGGGCGTGACCATCCTCGAGGGCTACGGCCTCACCGAGACGACGGCCCCCATCACCGTGGGCCGGCCGGACCGGCTGAAGATCGGCACGGTCGGACACCCCCTCGGCGGCAACCAGGTGCGGATCGCCGAGGACGGCGAGATCCTCACGCGCGGCACGTCGCTGATGCGCGGCTACCACAACCGGCCGGAGGCGAACGAGGAGGCCTTCGAAGACGGCTGGTTCCGCACCGGCGACCTCGGGGCCCTGGACGACGACGGCTTCCTCACGATCACCGGCCGCAAGAAGGAGCTGCTGGTGACGGCCGGCGGCAAGAACGTGGCACCGGCGATGCTCGAGGACGCGATCCGCAGCGACGCGCTCGTCTCCCAGGTGATGGTGGTCGGCGACGGCAAGCCCTTCATCGCGGCGATCGTCACCCTCGACACCGACACCCTGCCCGCGTGGCTCGCCGCGAACGGGCTGCCGAAGGACCTCGACGTCGCTGCGGCCGCACGCGAGGACGCGGTGCGCCGCCACATCCAGGAGGCCGTGGACAAGGCCAACAGCCTGGTCTCGCGCGCCGAGGGGATCCGGGAGTTCCGCATCCTCGACCGCGACTTCTCCCTGGAGGAGGGCCATGTGACCCCGTCCCTGAAGATGCGCCGGTCGGCGATCATGAAGGACTTCGCCGCGCAGATCGCGGACATCTACGGGGAGCCCGCCCCGCAGAACTGAACGCCCCTCGACGACGGCGCCCGGCCCCCGCGGCCGGGCGTCGTCGTCCCCGCGGGTCCGGTCAGAGCAGGCCGGAGTCCGGCACGTCCAGGCCCAGCAGCGCGTTCTCGACGACCTCGGTGAGGGCCGGGTGGGGCCAGTACTGGCCCCGCGCGAGCCGGTGGGCGTCGATGCCGAACGCCATGCCGGTCACGAGCGGCTGGATGAGGTTCGCGGCCTCGTGCCCCAGGATGTGCCCGCCCAGGATCCGTCCCGTGGCCTTCTCCGCGACGACGGTGCACACGCCCTCGGTGTCCTCCATGGCCCAACCGTAGGCGACGTCCCCGAAGGACTGGGTCTTCACCGTGATCGCGTCCGCGCCGTAGTCGGCGAGCGCCTGCTCCACCGTGAGACCGACGGAGGCCACCTGCGGATGGGTGAACACGGCCGCCGGCACGGGGCCGAGCGTGTTGGCGCGGAGGTCGTCCGGATGCTCCAGGTTGTGCGCGACGACGCGGGCCTCGTGGTTGGCCACGTGCTTGAGCTGCCACGTGTTGGCGACGTCCCCGAGCACGTAGACCCCCTCCACCGGCGCACCGTCGGAGAGCGCGCGCTGGTGCTGGTCGCTGGCCAGGACGCCGTCGTCGGTGACGTCCAGTCCCGCGGCGGCGGGGTCGAGGCGGTCCGTGTTCGGCGTCCGGCCGACCGCGATCAGCACCGCGTCCGCCTCGATGGCCTCCTCCACGATGCCGGTCTGCTCCTGGCCCTCCGCGCGATCCAGGCGCACCCGGACCCAGCCGTCCGCGGCCCGCTCGGCGTCCTCGACCGGTTCGATCCCGGCCGGGGTCCACCCCGTGCGCAGGTCCCACCGTCGGGCAGCGATCTTCGTGAACGTCGTGGACACGGACATGTCGTGCTGCTTGAGCAGCCGGTGGCCGCGGTTGACCTGGACGACCTCGGTCCCCAGCCCGGCGAAGACGGAGGCGAACTCGCAGGCGATGAACCCGCCGCCCACCACGAGCAGCCGCCGCGGCAGCCGATCCATCCGCATCACGGTGTCCGAGGTGTGCACCGACGGCAGGTCCAGGCCCGGGATCGCCGGGAGGGTGGGCCGCGACCCCGCGGCGACCACCACCTGGTCCGCCGTGATCTCCCGGCCCGAGGCGGTGCGCACGCGGCGGGGACCGACGAAGCGGACCTCCTCCTGGATCACGCTCGTGTAGTCCAGATCGTCCCGGCGGTAGCGGAGCCCGTCGCGGCTGATGCCGTCGATGCGCGTGAAGATGCGGTCCCGGATGGCCGGGAAGTCGGCGCCCGTGAACTCCAGCCCCACCCCGAGGCTCCGAGCCTCGGGGGGCAGCGCGGCCAGGCCGGCCGGGTAGGCGTACATCTTGGTGGGGATGCAGCCGACGTTCAGGCAGGTGCCGCCGAACGTGCCGGAGTCGGCGATCACGACGCTCCGGCCCTTCCAGTGTTCGCTGATCAGGGAGTTCCCCGATCCGGAGCCGATGATGAGCAGGTCGTGGTGTTCCGCAGAGGTGGCCATGCCTCCCAGGATAGGCACGGGCCCGGACGCGGTGGCGTCCGGGCCCGTGGGGCGGCCCGCCGGCGGCGGGCTCACGCGGGGCTCACTCGATCACGAGCAGCAGGTCTCCGCCGTTGACGGGCGTGACGCCCTCCGTGACCACGCGGCGCACGGTGCCCGCGGCCTGGGCCGTGATCGTGGCCTCCATCTTCATCGCCTCGATCGTGGCCACCGCCTGGCCGACCTCGACGGCGTCGCCCTCGGCCACCTGGACGGTGACCGAGCCCGCGAACGGGGCGGCGACGTGGCCGGGGGTGCCGGGGTCCGCCTTCTCCGCGGTCCGCACGGTGGACTCGATCGAGCGGTCCCGGACGGTCATCTGGCGCAGCTGGCCGTTCAGGGTGACCATCACCGTGCGCATGCCCTTCTCGTCCGGCTCGGAGACGGACATGAGGGTGGCGAGCAGCCGGACACCGCGTCCGAGCGAGATGACGTGCTCACGCCCGGGGACGAGGCCGTAGAGGAAGTCGCGGGTGTGCAGGGTGACGGTGTCCCCGAACTCCTCGCGGTGCGCCTCGAACTCCTTCGTGGGGCCGGGGAAGAGCAGGCGGTTCAGCACCGCGCGGCGGGTCTGTCCGGCCTCGGCGAGGGCGCTCGAGTCCTCCGCGGAGATCTCCACCATGCCCGCGCCCTCGCGGCGACCCTGGAGGGCCTTGGTCCGGAAGGGCTCCGGCCAGCCGCCGGGCGGGTCGCCGAGCTCGCCGCGCAGGAAGCCGATCACGGAGTCCGGGATGTCGAACTCCTGCGGACGCTCCGCGAACTCCTTCGGGTCCACGCCGGAGCCGACCAGCTGCAGCGCCAGATCGCCCACCACCTTGGAGGACGGGGTGACCTTGACGAGGTGGCCGAGCAGGTCGTCGGCCGCGGCGTACATCGACTCGATGGCCTCGAACCGCTCCCCCAGGCCGAGCGCGATCGCCTGGGTGCGCAGGTTGGACAGCTGGCCGCCCGGGATCTCGTGGTGGTACACGCGGCCGGTCGGGGCGGGCAGCCCCGCCTCGAAGGGCGCGTACGCCGAGCGGACGGACTCCCAGTAGGGCTCCATCGCGGTGGCGGCCTCGAGGCCGAGACCGGTGTCCCGCTCGGTGTGCTCGAGCGCCGCGACCAGGGCGGACAGCGGCACCTGGCTGGTGGTGCCCGCCATGGACGCGGTGGCCGCGTCGACGGCGTCCACGCCGGCCTCCGCCGCCGCGAGCAGGGTGGCCAGCTGGCCGCCGGCGGTGTCGTGCGTGTGCAGGTGCACGGGCAGGTCGAACTCGGCGCGCAGGGCGGTGACGAGCTCGCGCGCGGCGGCGGGCCGCAGCAGGCCCGCCATGTCCTTGATCGCCAGGACGTGGGCGCCGGCGTCGACCATCCGGCGGGCGAGGCCCAGGTAGTAGTCGAGCGTGTAGAGCGTCTCCTTCGGGTCCGTCATGTTGCCCGTGTAGCACAGGGCCGCCTCGGCCACGGCGGTGCCCGTGGCACGCACCGCCTCGATGGCCGGGGTGATCTGCTCGACGTCGTTGAGGGCGTCGAAGATGCGGAACACGTCGACGCCGGACGCCGCGGCCTCGGCCACGAACGCGTCCGTCACCTTGGTGGGGTACGGCGTGTAGCCCACCGTGTTGCGGCCGCGCAGCAGCATCTGGATCGGGATGTTCGGCAGCTCCGCGCGCAGCAGCTCGAGGCGCTGCCACGGGTCCTCGTGGAGGAAGCGCAGCGCGACGTCGTACGTCGCCCCGCCCCAGGCCTCCACCGAGAGCAGCCCCGGCAGGGTGTGCGCGACGGCGGGCGCGGCGGCCAGCAGGTCGCGCGTGCGGACGCGGGTGGCCAGCAGGGACTGGTGGGCGTCGCGGAACGTGGTGTCCGTGACGGCCAGCGCGGTCTGCTCGCGCAGGGTGCGGGCGAAGCCCTCGGGGCCCTGCTCCAGCAGCACCTGACGCCAGCCGTGCGGGGGCGCCGCGTCCTCGTTCCGGCTCGGGCCGTCGAAGGGCGAGCGGTCCGGCTCCTGGTGCTTGTCGCCCGGGTGCTCCGGGAGGCGGTCGCGGGGGTCGATGCCCTCGATGCGCGGGCCGTGCGGCAGGTTGACCGTGACGTCCACGAGGTACTGCAGGGCCTTGGAGCCGCGGTCCTGGGAGCGGTTCACCGTGGCCAGCTCGGGGTGCTTGTCGATGAAGTCCGTGGCGACGTCGCCGCTGAGGAACTGCGGGTCGTCCATCACGTTCATCAGGAACGGGATGTTGGTGGCCACGCCGCGCACGCGGAACTCTGCCAGGGCGCGGCGCACGCGGCGCACGGCCGTGGCGTAGTCGCGTCCGCGGCAGGTGAGCTTGACCAGCATGGAGTCGAAGTGGGGGCTGATCTCCGCACCGGCGTAGATGGTGCCGCCGTCGAGGCGCACACCGGAGCCGCCGGCCGAGCGGTAGGCGGTGATGGTGCCGGTGTCCGGGCGGAAGCCGTTGGCCGGGTCCTCGGTGGTGATGCGGCACTGGATGGCGAAGCCGCGGACCTGGAGGGCGTCCTGGGTGATGCCCAGCTCGGGCAGGGTGGCGCCGGCGGCGATGCGCAGCTGCGCGCTCACCAGGTCCACGTCCGTGACCTCCTCGGTCACGGTGTGCTCCACCTGGATGCGGGGGTTCATCTCGATGAACACGTGCTGGCCCGCACGCTCGCCCGCCGTGTCCACGAGGAACTCGACGGTGCCCGCGTTGACGTACCCCATCTCCTTGGCGAAGGCGACGGCGTCCCGGTGCAGGGCCTGCCGGATCTCCTCGTCCAGGTTCGGGGCCGGGGCCATCTCGATGACCTTCTGGTGGCGGCGCTGGAGCGAGCAGTCCCGCTCGAAGAGGTGCACGACGTTGCCCTCGCCGTCGGCGAGGATCTGCACCTCGATGTGCCGCGGCCGCAGGACGGCCTGCTCGAGGAACACGGTGGGGTCGCCGAAGGCGGTGTCCGCCTCGCGCATCGCGGCCTCGAGGGAGCCGCGCAGGTCCTCGCGGCGCTCGACGCGGCGCATGCCGCGGCCGCCGCCGCCGGCGACGGCCTTGACGAAGATGGGGAAGCCGATCTCCTCGGCCTGCTCCAGGAGCCACTCGACGTCGGCGCTCGGGTCCGAGGAGGCCAGGGTGGGGATGCCCGCGCGCTTGGCCGCGCGCAGGGCCTCGACCTTGTTGCCGGTCAGCTCGAGGACGTCGGCGGGCGGGCCGACGAAGGTGATCCCGTTCTCGGCCGCGGCGCGGGCCAGGCCGGCGTTCTCCGACAGGAAGCCGTAGCCCGGGTAGATCGCGTCGGCCCCGGCGTCCTTGGCCACGCGGATGATCTCATCCACGTCGAGGTAGGCGCGCACGGGGTGGCCCTCGTCGCCGATGCGGTAGGCCTCGTCCGCCTTCTGGCGGTGGATCGAATTGCGGTCCTCGTAGGGGAAGACGGCGACGGTGCGGGCGCCCAGCTCGTAGCAGGCGCGGAAGGCGCGGACGGCGATCTCGCCGCGGTTGGCCACCAAGACCTTGGAGAAGACGGCGCCGGCTCCGGTCGACCCGGCCGCGTCCTCTGGAGGGGTGAAGTTCTCGACAGGTGCGGTCATAGTTGGGAGTGTGTCACACCGCGCCGGAGTTCCGCCTCATGTCGCGCACAGTCACCGCTGCGAGACGAAAGATGACTGGTTCGGCGCTGTGGGGCGCCGACGCCGGCCCGGCCTCGTGCCGGGGCCGGCCGCGGGCGCCCCGCGGTGGAGGGTCAGGCGGAGCGGCGGGCCTGACGCCGCCCGGCCAGCTCGTCCCCCGGCTCGGGGGCGCCGACCACGCTCTCGCGGGGCAGCTCGGCGAGGCTGCCCTCGACCTCGCGCCACACGCGGCCGACGGCGATCCCGAAGACGCCCTGGCCGCCCTGGACGAGGTCCACGACCTCGTCCGCCGAGGTGCACTCGTACACCGAGGCGCCGTCGCTCATCAGGGTGATCTGCGCCAGGTCCTCGACACCCCGCTCGCGCAGGTGGCCCACGGCGGTGCGGATCTGCTGGAGCGAGACGCCGGTGTCCAGGAGGCGCTTGACCACCTTGAGGACGAGGATGTCGCGGAACGAGTAGAGCCGCTGGGAGCCGGAGCCGGAGGCGCTGCGGACCGTGGGGGCCACGAGGTCCGTGCGGGCCCAGTAGTCGAGCTGGCGATAGGTGATGCCGGCGGCCTTGCACGCGGTGGGACCGCGGAAGCCGACGTCGTCGCCCTGGGTCCTGCCCTCGTCGAAGAGCGTGCCCTGGGCGCCGAGCGCGGGGGGCCGGCCAGGACCTGCAGTGGGTGTCACGGGGAACCTCCTGGTGCGGGGCCCCCGGTGCGGGGAGGGGGACGCGACCGTCGTGTGCCGCCGGTGACCGTGGCGGCGCTCCCCGGTGACCGTGGGGAGGGCGACGGAGGCGCTCCGGGTGGCGGGGCCCTCTTCCCCTCGAAGGTACGCGCGGGTCCGGGGACGGTCAACGAAGCCGGCGGCGAGACCGCGCCGTGTCGCGCCGGCTCCGCTCAGGCGAAGTCCTCGGGGCGCACCGTGTCCAGGAAGTCGCGGAAGTCCTCGACGGCGCGCTCCTGGCCGGCGTCCTCCTCCCCCGTCCGCGCCGGCATGCCGGCGTCCGCGAGCACGGCGGGACTGCCGAGCACGGGGGCGTCGGCGCGCAGGGCGACCACGACGGCGTCCGACGCGCGGGCGTCGACCCGGGCGCCCGTGGAGAGCACGAGCTCGGCGTGCACGACCTCGTCCCGGACCTCGGTGAGCCGCACCCGCACGACCTCGGCGCCCAGGGCGTCGACGGCGGCCAGGAGCAGCTCATGGGTGAGGGGCCGGGGCGCGCGGACGCCCTCAAGCGCGAGCGCGGCGGCGGCGGCCTCGGGCGCGCCCACCCACAGCGGGACCATCGTGCGGCCGGGCGGGTCCACCAGCAGTATCACGTGGTGCTGTTCGGGCAGCTCGACGCGCACGCCGAGCACGGAGAGCGGCACGTCGCCGGCGTCGTCGGCGGGCACGGGGCGCGGCTCAGTCATCCCACTGCTCCAGCCCCACGGCCACGAGGGCCGCATGCAGCCGCAGGCTGGCCTGCGCGATCTCGCGTGCCGAGCGGGCCACGCGGGGGCGGGTGCCGGCGTCGCGGCGGGCCTGCAGCGGGGCGACGGCGCGCTCCACCAGGCCCAGTTCGCGGTCGGCCGCGGCCCGCAGCGGGCGCAGGTGCCGGGGCTCCAGGCCGTGGCCCGCGAGCACGACGGCGGCCCGGGCCACGTCCATCGCGTGGCTCGGGTAGCCGCCGTCGGGATCGACGGGCAGGAGCGAGTACTGATCCAGCTCGGCCAGCAGCTCCTCGCCCGCCCCGGATTCGGCGGCGAGCTCGGCGCGGGTCCACGACCGGCGGCCCCCGGCGACCTCGCGGCCGAGCCGCGCCGCGTCCGAGGACGCCGGGACCGCCGCGGTCCCGGGCAGGCCGGTGGGGCGTTCGCCGCGGTCCAGCGCGGCCAGGTGTTCGGCGATCACCTTGAGCGGCAGGAAGTGGTCGCGCTGCAGCGCGAGGACGAACCGGAGCCGGTCCACGTCCTCGGGCCGGAAGCGCCGGTAGCCGGCGGGGGTCCGCTCGGGCAGCACGAGGCCGCGGTCCTCCAGGAAGCGCACCTTGGACGCGGTGACGCCGGGGAATTCGGCTTCGAGGGCGGCCACGACCTCGCCGATGCCCAGCCGGCCCGCAGGGCGGGCGGTGGGGACGGCGTCGGGGCGCGGGCGCAGATCGGGCACGGGGATGACGGCTCAGCCCCGCGCAGGTCCGGCGTAGTAGGTGAGCCGGTACTTGCCGATCTGCACGTGCATCCCGGAGCGCAGCAGGATCTCGTCCACGCGGTCGTGGTTCACGAAGGTGCCGTTGAGGGAGTTCAGGTCCACCAGCCGATGGCCGCCGTCCTCGGCCCGGAACTCCGCGTGACGACGGGAGACGGTGACGTCGTCGAGGAAGATGTCCGCATCCGGGTGGCGCCCCACGGAGACCACGTCCTCGTCCAGCAGGAAGCGGGCGGACTGGTCCGGGCCCTCGTGGGCGAGCAGCAACGCGGAACCGGCCGGGAGGGCGCGGATCGCGTCCGACTCCTCACGGGTGAGGTCCGCCGAGACCAGCGGCGCCAGCTCGGTGAGGTTGATGGCGGAGGTGGACAGGTCCGGTTCACGTCCGGGCTGGTTCATGGGGTGCTCCTGTGCGAGGGCCGGCGCCGGGGCGCCGGATGGAGAGACGAAGGGGACGCCGTCGCCCCGCCGGCCAGCGGCGGGGCGAGGGCGGACGGGGCTCAGCTGGTGTGGGAGGCGTAGCCCTCGGCGTCCATGAGGCCCTCGAGCTGGGCCTCATCCGCGAGGGTGATCTCGAACAGCCAACCGCCCTCGTAGGGGGCGGAGTTGACCAGGCCGGGCTCGCCGTCGAGCTCGTCGTTGACGGCGGCCACGGTGCCGGTGACCGGGGCGTAGATGTCCGAGACGGACTTCGTGGACTCGACCTCGCCCACCGCGGTGCCCGCGGTGACCTCGGTGCCGACCTCCGGCAGGTCCACGTACACGACGTCACCCAGCGCATCCTGGGCGAAGTCGGTGATGCCCACGCGGACCGTGCCGGCGGCACCGGCCTCGGCGATCCACTCGTGCTCGGCGGAGTACTTCAGGCCTTCGGGGATGGAGCTCATGGAATGCGCGTCCTTTGCGTGGTCGGGAGTGATGACGTCGTCTCGCAGACTACCGAGCGGCGCGTGATTCGCGCCACTGGCGCGCTCAGAGCACGCCGCGCATGCCGCGACGCACCGGCTTGGCGATGGCCAGCACGAGCAGGCCCACGCCGAGGGTGACCGCGCCGATCACGCCGAAGTAGCCCACCTCGTTCTCTTCCGAGTAGGAGCCGGCCAGGGAGCCTGCCAGGGCCGTGCCCAGGGCGACGGACAGGTTGTACAGCGACACCATCATCACCGGGAAGCTGCGCGGGGCGACCTTGGTGGCCAGGGAGAGGCCCACCGGGGAGACGAGCAGCTCGCCCATGGTGCAGACGAAGAGGATCAGCGTCAGCCACAGCAGCGGCACGGCGACGACGTCGGCCACCGGGATGAACAGCAGGAAGGCGATGCCGATCAGGACGATGCCGATGCCGAACTTCACCGGGGTGGCGGGCTGGCGGGTGCCCAGCTTGGTCCACAGCGCGGCGAACACCGGGGCGAACACGATGATGAAGATCGGGTTGATGGAGTTGACCCACTCCATGGGCATGAGCCAGCCGAACAGGTTCCGGTCGAGGCGGTGCTCGGAGTACAGCGCGATCACGGTGAACTGCTGCTGGAAGAGGGCGAAGAACACGGACGTGCCGATGAACAGCGGGATGAACGCCTTCACGCGCGAGCGCTCCTCCTCCGAGACCTTCGTCGAGGTCAGCAGGACCGCGAAGATCGCGATGGCCGCGACGGCGGCGAGCACGACGACGGCGTCGGAGAGGTTGTCCAGGGTGATGACGTCCGTGAGGAACAGGGCCACGACGACGGCGACCATCCCCAGGCCGATCAGGCCCCAGCGGCCGTACTGCGACCGCGGCAGCGGATCCGGGACCCGGTGCACGTCCGTGGGCAGGTTCTTGCGGGTCAGGGCGTACTGCGTCAGGCCGATGGCCATGCCGGCGGCGGCGAGGCCGAAGCCCACGTGGAAGCCCATCGTGTCGCGTGCCAGGCCGGTGAGCAGCGGGCCGAAGAGGGCGCCGATGTTCACGCCCATGTAGAAGATGGAGAAGCCGGCATCGCGCTTGGGGTCCTCGCGGGAGTACAGGGAGCCGACGAGGTTCGTGGCGTTGGCCTTGAGGCCGCCCGAACCGACGGCGACGAGCACGAGGCCCAGGGTCAGGCCCGGGACGCCCGGGACGAGGGCCAGCGCGATGTGGCCCAACATGATCCCGACGGCGCTGACGAACATGGTGCGCTCGGAACCGAGCAGGCGGTCGGCGACCCAGCCGCCGAGGATGCAGAACACGTACACCATGCCGCCGTAGGCGCCGACGATGCCCGTGGCCACGGCCGGGTCGATCCCGAGGCCGCCCTCCGCGGCGGTCCAGGACATGTAGTACACGAGCATGGCCTGCATGCCGTAGAAGGAGAAGCGCTCCCACAGCTCCACGGAGAACAGGTTCGCCAGCGGGCCGGGCTGGCCGAGGAACGGGCGGCCGCGCCAGTCGGGGGTGGCGTCGTCGGGACGGGTGGCCGTCGACGCCGCCACGCGGGCGGACGGCTCGACGTCGGGCACGCGGCCCGCGAGAGGATTCTGGGGATTTTCCACCGATCTACTGTCCTCCCCTGAGGGAGCCAGAGCAAACTCCCCGCCCGATGACGCCGATCACATCCGCGGCCCGGGCGGCGTCCGTCCTAGATGTAAGAGGTCATGACGTTGTTGACTCGGGCCGGTGCCAGTGAGGCCGGCGGGGCGTTCCCGCAGGAGGTATGAGGCCGATGGTAGTTATAGTGGTTCACCCACACGGCCAGCGCCTCACGCCGAGCTGTCTCTGAGGTATACG